>JBGPNQ010000151.1:0-11548 GCA_041487615.1 Anaerolineae bacterium | reverse complement strand
CATCCTTGTAATGATTTTCGATATTAATGATGATGCCTTTTTCTTCGGCATAAGCAACTGCTTCCCGGATCATCTCCACACACCACCGGACAGCTTTCTTCGCATCCAATCCCGGGCGATTTTGCCCGGACAAGGTTCTGCAATACAAACCGCCTAACTTTGCCGTCAAATCAATGGCTTTCTTCTGTTCTGCAAGTTCTTCCATGCGTCTCTTCAAATCAGGATTCGTAAAGTCAGGTGAGAAACACATCATGGGCAACGACAAGCTCAATTCCTCGCATTTCCTTCTTACATCATCCAAATATGTATCGTCCTGATCGGCAAAGAAAAGATTATGCATTTCCAAGCCGTTTACACCAAGCTGACCAGCTTTCTCGATCCACTCGAAGAGCGTCATGGACTTGTGGACGATGATGTCATCCAAATAGCATTTGGGAAATGCAGCTAATTGCGCCACTGATTCTTCTTTCTTTCATTTCCACGCATCTTAAGTTTCATGGATCGTGATCCCCAGCCACTTGCCAAGCAGTTTCAATTCAGCTCGAATGTCTCCTGCAGCCACGATATAGTGGTTGCCAAAGCATTGTTCGAGAAAATCCCAGCGATCGCCGTTGAGTTTCACCCTAACTGTCAAATTCGGCGACAGTTCACTGCCTAGCAGGTCGCCAGGAGCCAGATGTAGCTTATCGCATTCTCGTCCATATAATCTGAAGAGCGTCACAGGACCATTCTCCAGGCGAGGACGACAAGTCATCGTCTCAAATCCTCGTTCTCGCGCCAATTGAGAATTTGAAAAAACAACTTCACTTTTGTTCCCAGCAAGTGAAGTTGGCGCTCCACAATGAATTAGCGTAAGGATTCCATCCACATCAAGATCGTAGAGATCTCCCACATAGGTGCCTGCGCCAGTAATGTATCGGACCAGCAACAGCGAGATGCACATCATCACATCGCCTTCGCATGCAAGTGTATAGGCGTCTTCCATAAACCCCATGCAGGGGTTCAACCCCAGTTCTCTCGGGAATCCGGACCAGCATTCAGTGGCGAATCCATCCAGCTTTTGCTCTAAAGAGATTTTCTTCAGCGCCACATGAAGCTGAATGCCAGCTTTAACAGTTTTCAAGTCCGCGGCATCAATTTTGTACGAAGAGGTGATTTCCCCGTGTAATTGCTCAACATCATTTGTTGCGCTTGCTGCTGATTGGATAGCGTGACGAGTTTCTTCCAGAGAAATCGGAACCAGGCTCACGCCCAACCTGGAACTCACCATCTGCGCATCATAACGACAGGAAACAAGATTCGGAAAAAGGCCACCAATAACCCCGATACGGCTACGCCGTATTCGTGAGAATGCCCTCGCAGTTCTTGTGATGCAGCGGAGTCTTTCGATGAAATCAGCATGATTCGGCGGACCATATAACAATTCTACGGGGACTTCTGATTCCTTTAATGCTCCGACAGCAAGCGTGCTACTGGGAAGCGCGAATCTTCCCTGGACAGGGCAGATCACACACGGTACATGACTCGTCAGGATGGCGGTCTCCATTATCTGTGCGCTGAGTCCTCTCAATGGGAGAAGGAGAAGGAGATCAGGATTCCCTTTCGATAACTTCTCAACGGATCGTCGGGCGCTTTCCTCATCTGACACAGGATCAACAATTAACAGATTCGTTCCCAAATCATCGAGGGCCCCGATGATAGCTTCAAATTGGCTTCTAATGGCATCTGTGTCAATTTCGCCAATAGGTAAAACAGTTATGATAGTAGGGTTTGGCATTTTCATCTCATCAGCAGAATTGACGTCCTGGCAAATCAGATTATACCGCTTGAAGGCATGAGGTAAATTTCGCTGCTTATGGGATGCATGCCATATCCTTGCCGTTTCACTATGAAGGCAAACCTATGGAGATGAGACCTGGATTTATGCCACATGACCCGCCCAACTCACTGCAAGTGCCATCCATCATTACTTCTTAGGCAGAGAAAATCATGGACATTATGTTGCCACAGACATACTGTTGTATTTTTCCGATATACATATCTGCATTAGCAATAAAGTCCAACGATTTGATTCAGGCCGATATGAGCCACGGTTCGGACGCGTTTTTTAATCGATGCCAAAGACTCCCCTACTGCAGCTCCTCTCAAAAAAAGGATATTCTTTCAAATCACGAGAGCACCATGATCATGATTTCGACTGAAAAACAATTGATTCCATAGTTAACTTCTCAGCTTTCTACATCACTTGGTTTTGGAGCCTCTTGGACAGAGCATCAGATTCTAGATATAGGGGTCATCCCAAAGATTTAGCAACATTTGCACGCCTTTGTAGAGAGACTCTGGTAAAATTGGGTCGTTGAAAATACGTTCCTGATGCCTCACTACTGCTTACATACAGAAAACATTTGATTGATTGGAAACAGGGGAGAGATTGGACAAAGCAAGAGTCTAATCGATCTCAAAGTTTGAAATCATTGGACGTATTTTTGGCATTGGACATATTGCCCCCGTAGCTCAATGGACAGAGTAACAGACTTCGAATCTGGTGGTTGCGCGTTCGATCCGCGCCGGGGGCGCCTTCTCCCTTATGCAATCCAATAAAGACATTAAATTGATTCGATTACTCCTCCTGCGCCTGGAGCGCGTCTCGGTCGATTCGTATTGGGCGCACCGGGCCAGCGGAATCCGCGGCGGGCTTCTCAAAACCCTTGAAGATCTGGAGGGAGGAACACCCGTAGGTGAGGCGAACCTTACCGAATTAATTTCCGTTGCATTCAATATTCTCACCAGGGCCGCCAGGGAAAAACGCTGAGGGATGGAAAACTTATCTTATAATAGGCATATGGATCATCTCTACAGCCTCAACCCAACCAAAATTATCATCTACTCAACTCAATATTGCTCCGATTGTCTGCGTGCAAAGGCGTTCTTCGACGCAAATGACATCCCGTATGATCGTGTGCTGCTCGAGGGGAATGAGGCAGCCTCAGAATTCGTAATGAGAATGAACAACGGTTTTCGAAGCGTTCCGACCATTGTCTTCCCTGATGGATCCGTATTGGTCGAACCCACCTGGCAGGAACTTAAAGAAAAAACTTCCAAATGAATCGAACAGCCGATATCGTCATTTGCGGGGCAGGGATCACGGGAGTTGCCGCTGCGCACTTCCTCAGCAAGACCGGTATCAGGAACATTTTGCTGATCGATGAGCGTCCGCCTCTTTCATTTACAAGCGACCACTCGACGGAGTGTTATCGCAACTGGTGGCCGGACGCGGAAATGCTTGCACTGATGAACCGTTCGATCAATCTGATGGAAACGCTGGCGGATGAAAGCGGAAATATTTTCCATATGAATCGGCGCGGTTACTTGTATGTCACCGCCGATGAAACCAGGATCGAGGATTTGAAATCCGCCTCACTCCGGACCTCGAGCCTGGGCGCGGGTCCAATTCGCGTTCATTCGTCTGACTCTCCTGGCTATGTACCCGCCCATCCTGAGGGATTCCGGGACTCGCCAGAAGGTGCCGACCTGCTTATCGGCAACGAACTCATCCGCAAGCATTTTCCATATTTGACTGAACGCGCGCTGGCCGCCCTGCATGTACGCCGGGCAGGTTGGTTGAGCGCCCAACAGCTGGGCATGTACCTGCTCGAAACGGGACGCAGACGCGGGGTCCAGTTTGCATCCGGACACATCTCGGGCGTGGACGTGGCGAACGGCCGTGTAAACGGAGTCACCCTGAGTTCAGGAGAACGCGTCGATTCCCCAATCTTCATCAATGCCGCCGGACCCTACCTCAAAACTGTCGGAGGATTACTTGGAGTTGACCTGGCTGTTCACACCGAGTTGCATCTGAAAGCCGCGATCAAGGATCCGCTGGGCGTGGTGGGACGCGATGCGCCGTTATTGATTTGGAATGACTCACAGAAGTTGCCCTGGGAAGAAGATGAACGCGAAGCCCTCGCTGAAGATGACTCGACGCGTTGGTTGACGAAGGATTTTCCATCGGGCGCTCATACGCGACCCGAAGGCGCGGGCGAAGATATACTGATGTTGTGGGAATATCAAACGAGATTATTGGAACCCACGGCTAATCCGCCGATGGATGAGCAATACCCCGAGATCGCACTGCGTGGACTCGCCGCGATGCTGCCGCGCATGAAGGAATATTTTTCAAGGATGCCGCGCCCGCAGCTCGATGGCGGATATTACACAAAGACGCGCGAGAACCGTCCGCTTGTTGGACCTATGTGCGTGGATGGCACGTACGTGATCGGCGCCGTATCGGGCTATGGGATCATGTCTGCCTGTGGAGTTGGCGATCTGCTCGCTGCACATGTGACCGGTGAGGAGTTACCTTCATATGCCCGGGCGTTTGACCTGGCGCGTTATGCTGATCCTGAATATCAAAAGAAATTGGAAAACTGGGGCGATAGCGGGCAATTGTAAACTGCTCTAAGCGCCGTCCGCGGCGCTGGATTGTGAAAAATCGCCGCCGAGATGGAAGCTTGAGCATACTGGCGGCGGACTTTGCTCATTTTTTTCAAGCGGGATACAACCTCGCACACTTCTTCTCTTACGTTTTATGTGGCGTGCGGGGTACAATGACAAGGAGGAGAAAAGATGAAAAAGCTTGTTTCGGTGTTTCTGGCGACGTTCCTGTTGACGTCGTGCAATGGCTGGTTCTTCCAACCCTCATCTTATAATCCGCCAACTCCCTTCCTGCCTCCAACCCGCACACCATCCATTTTCTCACCGACTCCTGTTGTGATCGGAGTAAGCAGCGCCACACCTGTTATCGCAACAGCTACTGTCATGCCAAGCAATACACCCTTTCCCGCGATCACTGACACACCGCCGATGATCGTCTCCGATACACCTTCTGCTACAGCCACCGGGACCGTTTCGGCCGCGCCCCCCTCCATCAGCGTGGAAGTGTTGGGATGCAACACAAGTATCGACGTAACCCATGGCATGGGTGAAGTAACGAACGCCTATGTCACCCTGAAAAATATGGGAAATGTCGATCTGACAAATATCAAGGCAACGCTAAAAGCTCTCGATGAGGGCCGTGTACATCCAGACAAGACCGCCGAGATCACATCGCTTCCAGCGAACTATCAGGTGACGCTTAAGCTGACCGTGGACAGTACCTACCGCGCAGAAACGCCGATCCAGATCGAAGTCACTGCCGATGGTGGATTGTTCCAGCGCCTCGGGGCAGACTCGTGCCGCGACATCGGTCTGTTCGCGCCAAAACCAGATGGGCTGATGACGCCCATCCCTCTTAATCCATAATATAGGATGACCCTGAAGGGTATAATCACAGACATGGCAACCCAAACATTAACCAACGGCCGTCAGAAGATCGCCGTCCTCATTGATGGGGATAATGCGCAATCCTCCCTGCTGCCTCAAATGCTCGTGGAAGCAGGCCGGCATGGACAGGTTACGGTCCGCCGCATCTACGGGGACTGGACGACCAACAACATGAACTCGTGGAAGGAGACGTTGAACTTTCACGCCTTCCAACCGATTCAACAATTCCGCTATACGGTCGGCAAGAATGCCACCGATAGCGCCATGATCATCGACGCGATGGACATCATGCATTCCGGCGTTGTGGATGGATTCTGTCTCGTCTCATCCGATAGCGACTACACGCGTCTTGCGACGCGCATCCGTGAAACGGGAATCTTCGTGATGGGCATCGGCGAGAAGAAGACGCCGAAAGCATTTGTCAACGCCTGTGATTTGTTCGTCTATACCGAAAATCTGGTGGAAGAGAAAAAAGCTGCCCAGCAAAAGCGGACACAAACCAATAAAGCGAAAAAGACGAAAGAAGAAAAAGAGGAGCCCGATCCCATGCCTGTGCTTGGGCAGGCCTTCGAAATGGCTGTGGGACAGGATGGCTGGGCGCGGTTGGATGTGATGGGTAACGCCATCTATCAAGTGGATCCCGGCTTTGACCCACGAACGTACGGCCACAAGCAACTCTCGCGCATGTTGAACAAGCTCAAGGATAAATTCGAAATGCGTACCCAGGATATCGAAGGACAATTGATCTTTTACGTGAGGATGAAGGAATAATCGTATCGTATAAGAAGATGCATCAAGAGTCACCATGTACTGCCAATAGATTTTATTGGCAGTACTGATATTTACAGTTGATACTTTTGGAATGACTCCTGAACGCGAAGAACGGAAACTCGTGCCGATAAGTGATGATAATGATTTTTTGATCACGAAGACACAGAGGCACTGAGAAAACTAAACTCCGTGCCTCTGTGTCTCAGTGGCTGAAAGAGAGGATAGTCGATCCTTATGCCCACCCCCAATCCTGTTATTGAACTACGCGTCGCGGTGACAACCACTGACTATCAGCGGCTCGTCAAATTTTATTGCGACGGACTCGGACTTGAACCCGCGGCCCTTTGGAAGAACGGAGACGGTCATGCACTCATCCTCGATATGGGCAAAGCGACCCTTGAACTATTCGATGAAGCGCAGGCAGAAACAATCGACCAGATCGAAGCAGGAAAACGAGTAAGCGGTCACATCCGGTTCGCACTTCAAGTTCCTGACCTGAACGCGGCAATGGAACGATTGCTCGCTCACGGAGCGACGCTGGTCCATCCGCCGATTATGACACCATGGGGAGATCACAATGTAAGACTTCAAGACCCCGATGGAATGCAGATCACGTTATTTCAAGGTACTGATCAGAAGGAGAATACATGATCGTCCGTATTGCCGAAGGAAGGCTGATGACGAAGTTTGGCACCTATAACCAGGTCCTTTATTATGACGGGCAAAAGGAAACCATCGCACTGGTCATGGGTGACGTCGCTCGAAAGGAAAATGTCCTTTGCCGCGTCCACTCGCAATGTATCCACGGTCATGTATTCAATAGTATTGAGTGTGATTGTCGCGAACAAATGGAAATGTCGCAACGGCTGATTCAGGAGGCCGGCAGCGGTGTCATCGTCTTCATGGATCAGGAAGGCAAGAACAACGGTCATATGGCATTGCTGCTCAGTCGCAAGTTGAAGGATGATGGAGTGCCGCAAAGCGACGCCTATGTGAGGCTTGGTTATTCGGCTGACGCACGGAGCTATGTCCGCGCGGCTGAGATCCTTCGGGACCTCGGAGTTCAATCCATTACACTATTGACGAATAATCCTGAAAAGATTTCCCAGTTGCGCGATGACGGACTCATTATTGCAGGTACTCAGAGTCTTACACAAGAGGAAAGGAAACATTCATGAAAAGCGCTCAAACCCCTCCCACGAATATCGATAAATACATTGCCGGCTTTCCAAAGGATATCCAGGCAATTTTGCAGAAGATCCGCAAGATAGTGAAAAAAGCTGCACCTGGAGCGCAGGAAAAGATCGGCTATCAAATGCCGACCTTCACCCTCAACGGAAATTTGGTGCACTTCGCGGCTTTCAAGAAGCATATTGGCTTTTACCCCACTCCAAGCGGAACTGAGAAATTCAAGAAGGAAATCTCTGTCTATAAGGCCGCAAAAGGTTCCATCCAATTTCCCCTGGATCAGCCCATCCCGTACAAACTCATCACCAAGATTGTTGAGTTTCGCGTGAAGGAAAATCTCGCAAAGGCGAAGAAGAAATAAGATTCCCGTTTATTTCACCAACTCTTTATACACAACCACAATCTGAGTGGCGATCTTCTCCCAGGCATAATCCTGGGCATACTCCACCGCGCGTTGACTCATCTTCTGGCGCAGATCGTGATCGTTCAACAGCCAGGATATTTTTTCACATAACGTATCAGGTTCCTGATCTGGAATCGTAAAGCCTGTCTCACCGTCTCTCACCAAATACGCCAGCCCACCCACTTCGGATGCAATGACCGGTGTTCCACATGCCATGGCTTCGAGTGCGACCATGCCAAAGGATTCATAATGGGAAGGCATGACCAGTAACTCCGCGGCAGAATAATAGTAGGGAAGCCTATCCTGATCGCGTTTGCCGAGGAAGACGACCGTTTGCCCAACCGCGAGATCATCACATAACTTCTGCAAGCGGGCCATCTCCGCGCTCATCTCCTGCGGGCTTGCTGCGGGATCGCCACCGATAATGGAAAGATGCACGCGCTTCTTTTCCTTCAACTGCAAACAAGACATGGCCTGGATCAACGTGTCTACGCCTTTGAGTGGCTCGATGCGTCCCACGAACAACACCATGCGATCTTCGGGTTTTAAGCCCACATACATCTTTGCTTCATCCGAGGGGATTGGATAAAAGTGACTCACATCCACGCCCGGAGGGATGACGACCATCTTGTTGGCAGGGGCTTTATATAGAAAACGGAGCTGCGTCACCTCTGCGATGGTGGCGGCTACAATTCGGTCCGCGCGACGGAGGACCTGCTTCTCGCCAACGATCCGATACTCGCCTTCGCGTTCCGCGTCGCTGCGCGCGATCCGGTTTTTCATCTCCCCGAGAGTGTGGTACATGTGGATAATCGGAATCCCGCCCCAGGTTTCGGAAAGAGACGCGGCCGCGATTCCCGACATCCAGTAATGGCTGTGGATGACGTCGTACTGTATCCCCTTCTCGCAGGCGAAATACTTGACACCTTCCACAAATCGAGGGATGTAATCCACGAGTTCCGGCTTGGAGACGGGGTGTTCCGGCCCGGCGGGCACATGGACCACGCGGTTGCCATACCCAAGTTCGTGCAGCACGTGCGGGACGTGGTCATCCTGCGAGCGCGTGAACACATCCACGTGGATGCCCATCTTCCCCAGTTGGCGCGTCAATTCGCGGACGTAGACGTTCATGCCGCCCGTATCCTTGCCGCCGAGCGTCGCCAGCGGACAAGTGTGATAGGAGATCATTGCAATTCGTAGCATAAGGTTTTCACCAAGTTACAGACGTTGTGTACAACGAAAAACTTGCGGGTTTGTGTCCTTTCCTTTATAATCCCCGCCGCTGTGAAAGTAATGTCACTCTGAGTCCTTCGACAAGCTCAGGATAAACTCAGCGAAGAGTCCCCTCCAACAGTGGAGATGCTTCACTCCGTTCAGCATGACAGCATGTTCGCCAAGCCACCGTAGCACAGTTGGCAGTGCAGCCGATTCGTAATCCACTAGTCATGGGTTCAAATCGCATTGATGGCTCACTCAAAAGTAGTGGTTTTTCCCTGAAAAATGGGGTGTTCAGGAAGGAAAACCACTATGTTTTTAACTAAAAACCATGAGCAGACGATTCTTGAAATTTCTCAAGGGGATTATATCAGCGCAACAGCAGAATCATTTTTGATTGACCGCCAAGCAAGAGAGCTGTCGAAACACACACTCAGGTTCTATAGAGAGTTCCTTCGTCGTTTCATTGAATACTGCAACGCAAACTCGTTGGAGTCCATTCAAGAGATTACGGCTGATTTTCTGCGACGCTATTTTCTCGCGTTTGGAGAGAAACATAATCCAGGCGGTGTCCATGGTGCATACAGAACTCTCCGTGCATTCTTCCAGTGGCTGGTAAAAGAGGAGGTAATGGCACCTGAATGGAAAAACCCGATGCTAAAGGTCAATGCACCAAAAGTGGTTCTTGATCCTTTGGAGCCTATTTCAATTGAAGATGTCCGCGCGCTTATCAATACCTGTCAACGAGGAGGTTTTATAGGAGAACGAGATCGGGCCATTTTCCTTTTCTTGCTTGACACAGGTGCCAGAGCACGTGAGTTGTGCAATATGAATATCAAGGATATCGATCTGAATACTGGTGCGGTGATGATACGGTATGGAAAACGCGGTAAAACACGGATGGTATTTATCGGCCGTAAAACTAGAAGGGCCGTGCGCGCGTATCTACGCATGCGCCATGACCAATCTCCTGCCATGTTTGTTTCCAAGGATGAAGAACGTCTTACCTATGACGGCCTTAGACAGCTATTGGATCGGAGGGCAAAACGAGCTGAGCTAAGTAATAAGCCAAAACTGCATGGTTTCCGTCGTGCATTTGCTCTCAACCTGCTACGCAGCGGAGTGGATATCTTTGTTTTGCAAAGATTGATGAGACATGCTGATCTACAGGTATTGCGCCGTTACCTTGCTCAAAACGATGAGGATAATCAGCTGGCACATATGCGCGGAAGCCCTGTCGACAATAACTTGTGATTTCCGTTTAGTGTTGAGTTGCATCATGATTTACAATTCCACCTGTCTAGGGATTACCAAAAAGGTTGTCGCTACTATTACAGGCTGATAGTCATAGCTTGGCTGTAGTAAAAAGAGCCCTCGACACCGAGGGCTCTTTTCGAGTTATTCATCCGGATCAGGAGCGATAGATTGATAAAAGTTCAAAGAGTAAAGAGTGCAAGTAGCAGTTAGGGAAATTGCTTCTACAGTATAACGCGCTGGAGATGTTCACTTTCAATCTCCTGAATCTGGGAATTTTCTTCTTACGATCGCGGGTTCGAATCCCGTCGGGACCGCCAAAAATAAAACAAAAGAACCGACCTAAAAAGTCGGTTTTTTTGTTCCTTTTTGCCAATTTCAACCTGAAAATGGCATGTAAAATAGTTACGCTTTGCGGTTTCCATTATTGGGCATTTTTTAACGAACCCGCGATCTCAGAACTCGTATTGCCATGGTATAAACCCAAATCGGTCGGAAAAACCACACCTTAGCAAATTTTTCTTTTTGTCTCATAGGTTCTGACACGGTATAAGGATAGACAGCGTCATAATCTAAGTTCCAACTTATCGCGAACTGAAAGCGCTGGAGGCGGTTGTACCCACAATGATTGAAACCAAATAACCCAACAGGAACTAAAACTAAAAGTGACCAGCTTCGCAGGATGCTGGTCACTGGCGTTTGAACGGGAGTTCGGTTGTTTCAAAACAAGTAACCAGCACAACAAGCCTTTTCATGAACTACTGATTATAATGGTTCTATGTCTACGCCAATTTTAGCCACCAAACTTTACATTCCCCCACCTCGGGCCAAAATTGTCATCCGCCCCCGCTTGATTGAGCAACTGAACGAGGGCTTGCATCGCAAACTGACTCTCATCTCTGCCTCCGCCGGTTTTGGTAAAACCACGCTGGTCAGTGAATGGGTCGCCAGTTGCGAGCGACCGGCCGCCTGGCTGTCGCTGGACGAAGGGGATAACGACCCCACACGTTTTCTAACTTACCTCGTCGCTGCTTTGCAGACGGTTATGGCGAATATTGGAGCAGGGGTTTTGGGTGTGCTCCAATCCCCTCAACCACCGCCAATCGAATCGATTCTGACAGCCCTGATCAATGAAATCACTACCATTCCCGACAACCCTTCGACAGGCTCAGGGCAGCGCTTCATCTTTGTCCTTGACGACTATCACATTATTGATTCCAAACCAGTAGACAACGCACTCACCTTTCTGCTTGAGCATCTGCCATCTCAGATGTATTTGGTTATCGCTACCCGTGAGGATCCACATCTACCATTGTCCCGCTTACGCGTCCGGGGCCAATTGACCGAACTGCGCGCCGCCGACTTGCGGTTTACCCCCGCCGAAGCCGCCGGATT
>JBGPNQ010000150.1:0-11580 GCA_041487615.1 Anaerolineae bacterium | reverse complement strand
ACGCGCACACCCACACGGACGTTCACACCATCACGCACACCCACGGCAACCCGCACGCCAACAGTCACGCGCACGCCCACATTCACGCGTACCCCCACACCGACACGTATGCCAACGCTCACCATCACACCATCAAGGACCCGCACTCCCACTCCCACCCGAACAGCGACGCGTACGGCGACGCTGACGCGAACACCTACATCACCACGCACCCCTACGGCAACCCGCACGCCAACACTCACGCGTACACCTACATCCACGCGTACTCCCACCCGCACACCAACGGCAACGCGGACGAAACTGCCGACTGCCACTCCTGCTTATAAGCTGATCAATGTTTATTTTGTAAACAAGTTTCGTTACGCTAATAACATCCCGCCGTTTGAGGTCAATGGCGTTCGATGGGCACATTCCAATATGCTGCCTCAGTCTGCGCTCAATGAATTCTTCAAAGGTCCGGGTTCCACGGAGCGTTACTCCTATGGCTGGATCGCCATCTATAATGGTTTTACCGGGTATGGCAGACTTGAAATCCGCGATGGCGTCGCGCATGTATTTCTCACCGGAACATGCACACCGGAAGGCAGGGATTTCACGATCGCGGATCTGATCATGTCGAACCTCAAGCAATTCCCCGAGATTCGATTTGTCAAGATCTATGATGAACATGGTGCAACACAGAACCCGGATGGATTAAGTGATTCCGTCCCCATGTGTTTGCAGCCATAACAAACAAGAGACGGTCACGACGATGACCGTCCCTCCATTGTCTATTTCACTTCGATCTCTTCATATGTAAAGTTGTCATAGGCCACCGTCATCGAATGGAAACTCATCCCCAATCCGGCAAGAGTCGGTACGGCCGGCTGTAGATACAAAACATATAGCGTTCCGCTGTTGACCGTGAAATAGACGTCCACAAAGTTCGGTTGTGCAGAAGGTTTGACCTCGATCACAATATGGTTGGTTGCCGTGGTGGGATTGATGTAGCCGGAAAGGTTCGATTGCAGTTCATTCAAAATCCCCTTGCCATAATCATAATCACGGATGGCATATACCTGCCAGGTGGAAACGCCAAAATAAATCACTCGCTTTAGCTTGCTGGCGTCTGCATCCACCAATCCGATGATGCCATAAAAACGATCGGTGGGACCTTCGACGTAGGTGACATCCACGCTGACGCGGTAATAGGTATGTCTCCCACACACCTCGCACAGGACCATATTGAACTGCTCGCCCATGTTATCTTTTGGAGGAAAAGGACCGAACAGCAGCCGTCCATCCTGGATCTTGCATTGTTCGCAGCTATAGCGGCTGAGCGCGCTCGACTGCGAAAAATCGTCCTGAAAGGAAAATGGGCCGGGAGTAGGCGTGATGGTTGGGGTATCCGTCGGAATGGGGCTGGGTGTCAGCGTTGGGGTTTCCGTGGAGGTTGGGATTGGTGTTTCGGTCGGTGTGAAGGTGGGTGTAATGGTAGGTGTCTCAGAAGGAAATAGTCCTCCAATCAACGGCGCAGATTGAAGGCTGCATCCATTTGAGATCAGTGCAACCAATAAAAGAATCGCCAGATCCATTTTTCTCATGAAATCCTCCTGATAGGGTGTGATGTAGAGCGAGACCATTATAAAGTACAAATGAATAGGTCTAACGGACGGTTGCGAACTGCGAAACGGCGGATTAATATTTGGGTTAGGAGGAATCGATGAAACGCCGCTTTTGGATTTTGTATTTAATCATCTTTACAGCTTCGTCGTGCAACTATCCGGGAAAACTGCCGGAAGCCACGCCTCTTTCCACGCCAAGGCTTGGTCGTCCAACCCTAGAGATCGCCACGTTCACAGCGGTTCCGAGCGAAACCCTGCCCGTTGAAGTGGAATTGCCAACCGAGATTCCCACATCCACGCCGCTGATTACGCTCGCCTCTCCCATCGAGCAACCCGTTAACTGTCGTTTTGGGCCGGATATTTCCTATGCCATTGTCGGAGCATTGAATCCGGGCCGGCAGGCCCAGGTCATTGGGAAGAATAAAGACATCACCTGGCTGTTCGTCCGGAATCCCAGTGACCCATCCACATCGTGCTGGCTGTCGGTGAACTACATCAACGTAAAGGGAGATGTTGAGTCACTCCCGGTGGTGGGTCCGCCTGAGATCATGGTGACCAGCATCAAGGTCAGCGTTGACCCGCCTGCCATGAATGTAGCTTGTGACGCGTTTCCGCAAAGTGTCATTCTTAGCGTGCAGATCATCACAAATGGCCCAGCAGTTGTGATCTGGCAATGGGAATCAAGCACCGGTCGAAAATCTGCCGAAAAGCAATTATTATTCGAGTCCGGCGACGTCAAGATCGTGCAGGACTATTACCAGGTGGACCGGGTTGGCGACTATTCGATCCAGGTCAGGACGTTGCTACCAAATTCGGTAGCACGGGAAACAAGTTTCAAAGTAGTTTGCACACCTTGAGTTTTCGGGTTCTCGCGCACCTGGCGGGACTGACCTCCAACACGAAGGACATGACGTGCACAAAGGGGGGAACATGGCGCGATTTTAAGATCCATTTTCCTTCGTGACATCCCCGGCACTTGCCGTGGGTGCAAGTGTTGTTTACTTTGCTTTAGAAAGGTTTTCCCGTAAAAAACGGTAAAACCTTTTTTTGTTCAACATAGCAGCTTATCGTCCCTTCGAAATTTGGGAACGGACGATTTTTGACTCCATGAGTTTTATCGTGATGACATGATATATAATCATTAACAGAGTATCGCATTCCCTCCCAAACTTTGGATAATGATTTCCGCCTTTGGTTCTGATAAATTTTGGTGATCCACAAGACAGGCGATAAGAATGGAGTCGGCATGAAACAAATCGCGATCATCATGATGATTCTGGTCCTAACAGCCTGTACAGCGCCTGTTGAAAACAGCACCGCGGCTCCGACCGACAAATTGGCTGAAATCCAGGCGCGTGGGACTCTGGTGGTCGCGACCGATGCCAACTATTTGCCGCAGTCACATCTCATTCCGGATTCAAAGCCTCGCCCGGTCACAAAATGCGAACCAACACAATACACTGCGAACCAGTTCGAAGGCTTCGACGTAGGCGTTGCCGTGGAATTGGCGGATCATCTGGGCCTGGAGGCTTGTTTCGTTACACCGCCCTGGAGCCAGTTGGTTGCCGGTAATTGGGGAGATAACTGGGATGTTCACGTGGGGTCGGTTGCCATTACATTGGAACGCATGAAGAGCCTGTATTTCTCAACCCCTTATTACGAAACACCAACTGTTTTGCTGGTTCATCGGGATAATACCACCTACAAGAAAGTAGAGGATCTTTCCGGGAAACGGATCGGTGCCTGCGTGGGATGCACGTTTGAAGCCTATTTGAACGGCACGCTAAAAATGCCGGGGCAGGAGATCCACTATCTCATTAAAGATGCACAGATCGTCGGCTACGAAAATGAGGACCCGGCCATAGACGACCTGGCACTGGGCGACGGTGTGGAACTGGACGGTCTGCTGACCATCCTGCCAAAGGCACGTGCCGCGATTGCTGCGGGGAAACCCGTTAAAATTTTGGGGGAGCCGCTACTCTTCGGCTACGCTTCGGTTACCATGGACCGTTCAAGCACCCGCTCCGCCATCCGCCTATGGAATGAGATCAATCGTATTATTCAGGAACTACACGCCAGCGGCACCTTGAGCAAATTGTCCATGAAATACCATGGAATGGATTTGACGAAGGAAGCTGCATCCTACGATATCACTGCACTTGAACAATTCCCATAAAATGCGCCAACTACTTTTCCCACAAAACAGATTCAGCATACAGGCTCGCCTGGTCTTTTATTACACGACCTTTGCATTGATCATTCTGTTAACAATGATCTATTTTTCGTACACACAAGCCGTTCAATCGTTACACGCCACGGTGGATGACAAACTTAGTACCATTGCCGCGCTCAAAATAGATAGTCTACATCAGTGGATGGATGAGCAGCAACGCAACGCAATATTTCTGGGGAGTCTGCCTGAACTCCGCTCGATGGCGGGCGAATTGCTGGGTGACACTTCCACAGCGGAGGAAAAATCGGCGGCTCAAAACGAACTTGAAAAACTCCTCACGATCATCGTCCAGCGCACCGCCGATTTCCAGGATATTCAAATCATCGATCTCAAGGGGAATATCGCCGTTTCCATGATCCCGAGCAATACAGGCAAATCACAGGCAGATGAGCCATTTTTCATCCAGGGTATCACGAAAACCTTTACACAGAGCTTTTACAAATCCGAACTTCTCGGCAGGACCACGTTGACGGTCGCCACACCCCTCTTCAATAATTCCCAAAAAAGGGTCGGCATCCTTGCCCTGCATTTCAACATGAAACGGGTGGATGATATTTTCCGCAAGGAAATGGGAACGAATGAAGCCATACAGAGTTACTTTTTTAACTCCAACCATGAACTCATCACTTATGACCCGTTGATTCTGACCCAATCGCAGGCTCCGGACTCCTACGCGATCTTCTCTGCATTGAACGGGCAGAAGGGAAGCGCAACCTACGTCAATCAGAACGGTGTCCATGTGATCGGCAAATATTTCTGGCTCAAAGATCAGAACACTGCACTTGTTGTGGAAATTGATGAAAAAACAGCGCTTTGGCCCGCTGAAAAACTGTCCATTAACATCGCTGTCACCGGCTTCCTGGTTTACTTGATTCTCGTCTTCCTGGTGACCCTTATTGCGCGGCGGATCACGGCTCCGTTGCGGACGCTCAGCGAAACGGTCTCGCGCATTTCGTCGGGTGAATTGGACGCTACCGCCCCCGTTCATTCGGATGATGAGGTCGGAGCACTGGCCCGGGCATTTAACACCATGACAGAGAAACTCCGTCAAACCCTGGCCGGATTGCAGGATGAATTACGGGAACGTAAACATTCGGAAAGCGCCCTGCGGGAAAGCGAGGAACGATTCCGCAAGGTTTTTCAGTCCAGCCCGGTAGCGATCTGCATTACCACTCTGGAGGAAGGCCGGCTGCTCGATGCAAATTACGCCTACTGGGACCTGACTGGATATGACCCCAACAACTCCATCGGGCGTGATTCTGTGGAATTAAGAATGTGGGATATTCCCGAAGAGCGACGGGAATTCGTTCAGAATCTCAAACAAAAAAAATCCCATTTCAATCCTGATGACTTCTTCCATCACACAAACGGCAGCCTGAAACAGATCATTTCGTTCTATGAGTTGATACAGATCAATCATCAAAACTGCATCCTGGCCATGTTCTATGACATGAGCGTACAAAAGATGACCATGCAGGCATTGCAGCAGAGTGAGGCGCGCATTCGTGCGCTGCTCAGCGCATTCCCCGACATGATCATGGAACTCTCAGCGGATGGCGTCATTATCAACATGTCTCCGCCGAAGGGGATGGAAACATCCATGCCACCTCAGCACTTGATCGGCAAACACGTTCGCGAGTTTTTTCCGAATTCGGTTGTGGCACAAATCACCTTTTCCATCCAGCGAGCAGTGGAAAGCAACCAGATGAATGTGTTCGAGTTTGAAACGGAACTGGGCGGAGCCAGGCATGTGATGGAATCCCGTCTTTTATCCAGTTCATCTGTCACGGTGCTTATGCTTGTACGTGATGTTACCCAGCGCAAGTGGATCGAAGCCGAACGCGAAAAATTAATCCAGGAACTTGAAATCAAAAACGAAGAATCGGAAACATTACATGAGAGCCTGGCGAGCATCGTTGGGACATTCGAGTTTACCGAGATCGTGCAGCGCATACTGACCCAGATCAAGCGCGTGATACCCTATGATACTGCCTCCGTATGGAGGCTCGAAGGCGACCGGCAGTTGATCATCGGCGGCGTGGACCTTCCGCCTGAGATCGAAATTCCCGGCACGGTATTTGCAGTCAATGAAAACAATTCTGCCTATCCCATCCTGAATGGCGAAGTACCTTATATTATGAAGCATAATGTACAGGAGGAATTGCAGGATTTTCAGATCGAACCGCACACCTATGTCCAATCGTGGCTGGCAATACCGCTTAAATCACGTGGCAAGGTTATGGGCCTGATCGCGCTGGATGGCAGGAGAAAAAATCAGTTCAATGAACATCATGCTTCGCTTGCCGTGGCTTTTGCAAACCAGGTGGCCATCGCATTGGAAAATGCCAGCCTGTTTTCAGAACTACAAGTGGAACTCGGGCTCAAAAAGAATCTCATTACCGAATTGGAAAACAAAAATGCTGAACTCGAACGATTCACTTATACAGTTTCACACGATCTGAAGTCGCCTTTATTTACAATACGCGGTTTCCTGGGCTATCTTACGCAGGACGCCCTCTCTGGAAATATCGAACGACTTCAGGGGGATATCCAGCGCATCACGGATGCCACCGACAGGATGCAGAGGCTCCTGAATGAACTGCTTGAACTCTCGCGTATTGGGCGTCTCAAGAACGAATATACACATTTCCCGTTGGAGGAAGTGGCCGTCGAGGCCGCGGAGTTGGTGCATGGACGCATCATGGACCGCGGCATCACCGTCGATATAGAGCTGGGCTTGCCCATCGTTTATGCGGACCGTCCACGGCTATTGGAAGTGATGCAGAACCTGCTGGACAATGCATCCAAGTTCATGGGAGAGCAACCGCAACCGCGTATTGAGATCGGTCAATCGGGAGAGGAGGATGGCCAGCCGGTCTTCCATGTACGCGACAATGGGATCGGTATTGCACCCGAACACTTTGACCGGGTGTTTGGCTTATTCAACAAACTTGACCCGCGCAGTGACGGTACCGGCATCGGGCTCGCCTTGGTAAAAAGAATTATTGAAGTCCATGGCGGAAAAATCTGGGTTCAAAGTGAGGCTGGCAAAGGGTCAACATTCTTCTTTACGCTGCCTCACCAGGACAGAGGCTCAAATGGATAAACATCCGTTCAATACACGTTTGCCCGGGGACCGCGATGACGAACTGGCATTGTTGTTTCAGTTGGGACTTGCTCTCGCTTCAGGCAAGGATCTATTCAGCACTCTGTTAACACTCCAAACGGGGATACTGAAACTGATTCAGGCCGATGCACTCTATATTGCCATTTACGACGAAAGTACGGATGTCGTGGACTTTCCCATTTATTTCGAAGTAGGTGTGCCGGAAAAACATCCATCCCGAAAGCTGAGCGACAGGCCAGGACTCACCGGCGCTGTGATCCGCAACGGACGGACGCTCTACCTACAGAATAAGATGACGGACGATGTGATCAGCACCTATGGCCCTCTCGATATCAACTCCGAGATCGTGCTGCATACTTTCCTTGGGATCCCACTCATTGTCCAGCAAAAGATTATTGGCGTGTTATGTGTTCAAAGCAGAAACATGGATGCGTACTCGGCAGACCAGGTCCAATTGATGGAAAATGTTGCCATCCAGGCTGCGCTCGCCATCGATAAATCACGTCTCCTGGATCAATTCAAACAGGAGTTGGAAGAACGAAAGAAAATGGAAACCGACCTGCGGCAACGCGAGTCCATCCTTGAAGCTGTAACTTTCGCTGCTGAACAGTTCCTCAAGACCTCAGATTGGCGGCTCAATATTGACAAAGTGCTCGAACGATTGGGCATGACCATGCATGTCACGCATGCCTATCTTTTTGAGGACCACCTCAATTCACAGGGCGAACCCGTCACTTCGATGCGCTATGAATGGACGGCCCCCGGCTATCCGAGCGACCTCGACCTCCCTTATTTTCAAAGTTCAAAAATCGACACAGAAGGCTATGAGGATCAGGTGGAAGCCTTGCGTCGGGGCGAGGTACGTTCCGGGAATTCCCTCACGTTCAATCCCATCGAAAAGGAGGCCATGGACTCTTTCGGCGTGAAGGCAATTTTGGAAGTGCCAATTTTTGTCAATCAAAAAGATTGGGGAGCCATAGGCTTCGACGATTTCGAGCAGGAACGCGAGTGGACCAGCGCCGAAGTGGACGCCTTGAAGGTAGCCGGAAGCATCCTGAGCGCTGCGATTCAACGCGAACGGGCCGATTCGGCCGTTCTGGAGTCTGAGCGCATTTATCGTCAGGCAATTGAAGCAGCCGATGCGGTCCCCTATTATCAGGATTACAAGAGCAACAGTTATCTCTTTATGGGCGAGGGCATCCGCGCCATGACCGGATATGCTCCTGCCGAGATGACACCTAAAGTTTGGTCTGATATCGTCCAGGAAACCGTTATGCTGGGAGATGCAGCAGGACTTACGGGCTCTGAAGCAATTGAAGCGGTGCGAAATGGAAGGCTCAAGGCATGGAAATGTGAACAAAAAATCCGCAGGCGTGATGGCGGAATACGGTGGCTGACCGATCGTTCCATTGAACTGCTGGATGAACACAATATTTCCCATGGGTCCATTGGAATCCTTCAGGACATCACGGATCGCAAATTAACGGAGGATGGATTGCGCAAGCGCGAATCCATCCTTGAAGCGATCACTTTTTCTGCCGAACAGTTCCTTAAGACATCAGACTGGCGCGAGAATATGGAGATTGTCCTCGAGAGACTGGGCCGGGAGTTTGAAGCCACGCACGCCTATTTATTTGAACATCATCCCAATTCAACCGGTGAAATGGTTTCATCCCTGCGCTATGAGTGGACGGCGCCAGGTCATGCCAGTGATCTTGGGAACCCGTTGTTTCAGAGTTCGCATCCGATCCGCTCAGGCGTGGAGAGTTCAGATGACATATTGAGGAAAGGTGAAGTATTCGTTGGTAACACATTCACGTTCCCAGACATGGAAAGGGAACGGCTGATGCAACTTGGCATAAAGGCACTGGTCGAATTGCCGGTGTTTGTGGGTGGGGAATGGTGGGGAACCATCGGGCTGGATGACAGGGTGATCGAGCGGAATTGGAGTCAGTCTGAGGTCGATGCGCTCAGGGTTGCGGCAGGAATCTTGAGTGCGGCAATCCAGCGTCAGGAAGCGGAGTCCGCGGTACAGGAGTCTGAGCGGATGTATCGCCAGGCCATTGAGGCGGCAGGTGCCGTCCCTTATTACCAGAAGTATGAACCAAACAGCTATACATTTATGGGAGAAGGGATTCGGGGCATCACAGGATTTGCACCCGGCGAGATCAGCCCCGCCGTTTGGGAAAGCATGGTTTTGAACCATCAACTGGCGGGCGAACTTGCGGGGCTGACTATGGATGAGGCCATCGAATTGGTACGTGAGGGCAGTGTTAAGGCCTGGAAGTGTGATTACCAAATCCGCGCAAAGGATGGTCAATTCAGATGGATTGCTGATACTGCCATCGAACTCTTTGGCGATACTGGTGGATCCTACGGCTCCATCGGCATCATGCAGGATATTACTGAACGTAAACTCGTCGAGGCCAACTTACGCCAGCGCGAAGCCATTCTCGAGATTGCCGCAGATGCAGCCAATACTTTTTTGAAGGTATCAGAATGGAGTACAAACATCTGGCAGGCGGAGGTGGACAAACTCCTTGAGCGATTGGGATCCATCATAAACGCCAGCCATGCGTATTTCTTTGAGAACGATTTCTCTGAGGATGGCCAGGTTCGGATGACCATGCGTTATGAATGGACTGCTGACGGCTTCGAGAGCGATCTGGATAACCCAAAATATTTCAGGATGTCGTTGAATACTGATTATATGGAAAGCTGGAACGATCGAATGCTTCACGGCCTTCCTTATATTGGTGATGTCGAACATATTCATCCTGATGACATGGATGAACTTCGCAGTCGCAACATACAGGCGTTGTTGGACGTCCCGATCTTCATCGATGGGCTGTGGTGGGGGACGATCGGCTTTGATGATATGGCGCGCGCCCGCCTTTGGTCCACCACCGAGGTGGATGCACTGGTCGTTGCCGCAAATCTATTGGGAGCTGCCATCAAACGCAATCAGATGGACTCGATCCTGCAAAAGGAACTGGAACAACGTAAAAAGCTGATCGGCGAACTTGAATCCAAGAATGAGGAATTGGAACGATTCACCTACACCGTGTCACATGATCTGAAATCCCCATTGGTGACCATCAGCGGTTTTCTCGGCTACCTTGAACAGGATGCAACTGCTGGAAATACCGAACGCCTTAAACAGGATTCGCAGCGCATTCAGGAAGCGGTTGCCAAAATGCGAAGACTCCTGAACGAACTGCTTGAACTATCGCGCGTTGGGCGTATGATCAACCCACCCCAGGAATCGCCGTTCAATGAATTGGTACTGGAAGCCATGGACATTGTCCACGGACGCCTGGTGGAGCGCGGGATCACGGTTCAGACTCAGCCAAACCTGTCGGCCGTTTACGGAGACAAGCCACGCCTGATCGAGGTTCTGCAAAACCTTCTTGACAATGCTGCAAAATATATGGGGGACCAGCTTGCTCCGCAAATCGAGATCGGTCAGCGCGGCGAGGAGAACGGCAGGCCCATTTTCTATATCGAGGACAACGGTATCGGAATTGCCCCCGAACACCACGAACGTATCTTCGGACTCTTCAACAAATTGGACGCCAGGTCAGAAGGAACGGGTGTGGGACTCGCCCTGGTAAAGAGGATTATCGAAGTGCATGGCGGCAGGATCTGGGTGGAAAGCGAACTGGGGAAGGGTTCCACGTTCCTCTTTACATTGCCAGGAAAAGGAGAATCCTGATGAAAAAGAGAACTGTTGCATCTCGTCTGCGCGCTTGACTGAATGATATTCCGATACAAGAGCCGGTTGAGCGCTGCATGACAACTTTACTTCACGCACGTTGATTGGATCGATTGCCTTCCTCATTGCATTAATATTGAATATGACGCTGGCAGCGTTGGTATCATAACAAGCGGGTCCGGGCTGCACGGGGAAGTGGATAAGGGAGCGAAGTTTTACTCTATTCTTGAATGAGCTGGCAAATCCAAAAGGTAAAACCTGCCGAATATTTTTAGTTGTAAAATGATAAATAAGAAGGTAGCCACCATGTTTACATTGAAACATCATTTACAAAAGGGCAAAGAAGAGAGCGGTCGACCACTGGATGCGTCTGATATGGCAACCGGCATCGAACGTCGCAAGAAGTTCCTCCGATATCTCAATCGCGGCTGGTTGGCACTGGGGATTGTGACATTGATTACTCTGCCGTTATTCCCGAAACTGCGCGGCGAATTTATCTTTCTTGCAGCCGTGACATTTCCCGCCTACATGCTCGTCCGCTTTCTAAACCTGTCTGGGAGAACGTGGCTGGCAGGAGTAGTCTTTACCCTTTGCGTGAATTTCAGCTTTTACGGTCTTTTTATGGTGCTTGTTGCCCAATTGGGAGGCAACGAAGCCTTTCAAACTCAAGCCACAATATGGATGTTGATGGGGCTGGCGGTACTCTTTGCGGGAGCATTCGTGGGGAAATGGGCAGCGCCGGGCCTGGCAGCGTTCAATACGTTTTTGTTGATCGGGACGCGGTTATTGATCGCGCCCGGGTCCGATCCGCGTCCCAGCGCAGTAGTGTTTTGGTGGCTTGGCGCTTACAATCTGGCTTTATGAGCATACACTGGAACAAGCATTGGCACGAGTGCTGGGT
>JBGPNQ010000149.1:0-11620 GCA_041487615.1 Anaerolineae bacterium | reverse complement strand
CCACGCGGATCCACGAGGCGGCTAGCGTGCAGGCAAGATACCTGGGCAGTGTGCTGGCTACCATGCAGATTGGGATCGCCAACGGCAAGGTGCAGTCCACATCAAGCAGTCTGGAAAGCATCCTTGCCACGGACTGCGGCTGCAAGGACTGCGAGAGTGCCACTAGTCCTATAGCCTACCTCTTTGATCTCCTGGACTATGCCCTCCATCACCTGAAATACCAGGGCAGCGAGGTCAACTTAACGCTATTAGAGGGTCGTTTTCATCAGCCCTTCCGAGACCTGCCGTTGACCTGCGAACAGATGGACCAAGAAGTACGTCAAGTTCGCATCTGCATAGAAGTGCTCCGCAAATACTTACCTGCCCCATACGCAACCAGCACATCGCAAGGATATCTGGAAACTGCGTACATGATGCTGCTCGAAAAGTTGGGAACATCTTTCGATGAGCTTCGCCAGGCGCGTGCTTGGTCAAAAGATCAGCTTAAACAATTCTTCGAACGTCTGGGAATCTTTGCTGATCGTGCTCAAAAGCCTATCGATTTGCTTAATGATATTTTCCGCGATCCATCTGACCCAACCCAATTGACGGAAGAATTTCTAGAAGATCGATTCGGATTGCGGGACACGCGGCGCAATCCATTAGAGCCCGAAGCTTATCCTGGGATGTTAGGACTCCGTATTCTGTATCTGCGCCGGGTAATCTGGCAACAGGAAGACTGGCCCGAGCCACCGCCAGCCAACGCACTGCCGCTGATCGATCCTGACATCATTGGACCAGAGGATATGGTATTTGCAGCCTTGACGCCGCAGTTGCCACCCTTTGGCCAGCCGCGCAGAACCGCGACCCAACCGATAGAGTTCTGGGAGGATCGGCGCGATCAAATTCAAAGCTGGTTTGTCGGAATCAAGCTGGCAAATGATGATCTGCAGGATCCTAGCAAGTTTCCCGGCGCGCAGGATCCGAAACAGATTTTCGAGGCGTTCATCACCGATGAGGCGTTTTCAATTCTCAACAACCGGCTCATCCGCCTAGGTGTTGGACTGGGACTCCCCATGGCTAATTTTCAAGACCTCCGGACCCGACGACAATCGGGGGAAAATATAGAGGCAGAAGTCGAAGCTCTGAAGGTCAGTCTGGCGGCCTTTGATTACCTAATATCAATCTGGGAAATCCTCAACCTGAATCCGGCGGATGTGATGCTGGCTTCCGAGTGGGAGGATGTCTTCGCAATCCTCATTCAGCGATTGAAGCGTGATAAGTACACGGATTGGCGTACTGAGGAGAAGAATCGAGGTTTCGTCTTGAGTCCGGAGCATTTCCGCTTGCGTTCATCTCCGCTCTCAGGCGGCACCGAATGGCATCCCAAATCTTGGCGGGCTGATCCAGAGGTACGTGAGAAGTGGGAAGACACACTGAGGGCGCGTGTCGAGCAGGAGAAGGCTATCCGAGACGGAATCCGGCTTGCCATAAATGAGGTGGAGATTGCATTGCTTCAATACCTCCGCGATGAGCTTATTATTTACGTGGCCACCCCACTTGGCATCTCCGATAAGGCAGCTTGGCTCACCCAACTTCTGCAAATCGATTGTCAGAGCAGCGCTTGTCAAATCACGACGCGCATTGCTCAGGCAATCGAAACGATACAAGGGGTGCTGTTTGGCGCGCGCAACGGTCTATTGGAGGACGGCGCATTCAGCCTGGACGCGCCAAGTTTTGACGAGGAATGGCAATGGATCGGCTCGTATACTGCGTGGCGGGCTGCAATTCAAGTCTTCCTCTATCCGGAGAACGCCCTCAGGCCTATCCTCCGTCGGGAAAAAAGCAGGCCATTCCAGCAATTGATAACGAATCTTCAAAATAAGGTGCCTGTCAGCCCAGATGATGGCCGGAAGGCTGCTAGCCAGTATGGAGAATACTTCGGAGACATTTGCACACTTACACCTGTTGCGGTCTATGAAACCGGCAATTGGACCGGAGCAAATGCAGGCTCAGACCTAGTGCGGCGAGGTTGCCTGGTGATTGCTCGCGGTAGCAGCGGTAAATTATACTTTGCGGCATTTGATCAACGGCCAGCGTCAGGACTATCCTTCGTACCCGGTCATACCCTGTGGGAAGAGATCCGCGGATTGCCGCTCAATAGTGAAGTAGTAGGTTTTCTACCTTTCCAGCGAGAAATCGATCAAGTATACATCGGCCTGTATACTCGGACTCAGCAGGCTGGAATCCAGACATTATTGTTTACTGAATACAACGGCCTCGACTGGAGCGTGCCAAAGCCCATTTCAGAACTTCCCAGTCTTGTTACTACGGCGGAATATCGAGATGGAATTATTCCAGCAGATAACTCTCTCGAGGCTGCGGGCGTCAATGGCTGGCGGGTGAGTGGGACCGACCGTATGATCTCCATGTATGTCGAAGGTTTCGGGAGCCAGCATCGAGTCGCGATATTGGTGATCGCAGATGAAACCGAAAACGATGGTAGGCGCCGCGTCGGCATACTCCGCGGACGCGATGGGGGCCTAATCCTGACGGCCTTTACTACAATCGAGGGACAGTGGAATCTGGCTTCTGATCGGCCAATCTTACTTTGGCGTGGAGGCATACAGCGGCTGTTATTGATCCGACAGGACGGACCTGTCACTCAGCTTGGGCTGCTTGGTACCAATTGGCCACAGAACCTTACACTGGCTGTGGTGTGGCAGACAGTCGATGGCTTTGTGCGCAATCCGGATGGCAGCAGTTGGCAGGTGAACCCTAATGCACCGCTAGTTGCCGCCCAACTTGATAACGCATCAGCAACCAGTTTGTTAGCGATCGAGTATGAATCAAGTACTGACGAGCATGGGTGGCGTGACCTCAACACTAAGGTGTTCGTCTTGGAGCCCAGTGGCCAGGGTTTCCAACTGCGAACACAGTTCTTACTCAACAACCCCTATCATGAATCCCTCGACTCATGTGCTTCAGCGACTCATGTGAATCTCAAAGCAATGATTCCAGTGCGTTTGAATGGCTATGAGACCCTACTAGGATTGGGATTGCATGAGCATAGATATTCCGGGGGCCTGAATTGTACGATTAGCCTCTATGCTTCGGTATTTGCCTGGGAAACCTATTGGAGCGTACAGGCCGGACGGCTCAATACACGCAGCACGGTCTCGGAAACGAATGCTACCACTCCCACCTTCGCTCTCGATAGAAATGATGATTTTATCGCGATACCCCTTCCGAATGGCAATGAGGCTGCGCTAATCTTGCCCAGTAGTGCTCATCGGGATCTGGCAACGATAGCCTACTTGAGTAACAACACTTTGCACTTGACTTGGCAATCAGCTGCCGCGGCAATCGACCCCAGTACGCCAAGTGCCATTGGTGCCTGGGCAATCCGCCTGGACGATCAAATTATGGCCCCCGGGCTGCAGGGTGGGAACCAGATATTAGTGGCGCGAGCCGATGGAAGCGAGCTGGGTGGGATGGACGTGCTCGACAACACTGGAAAGCTTGGATTAAGTTGGCGGATCAACAACCGGGTTCTGTCACCTGGGGGGACAAGCGCCCAAGGCTGGAAACTCGCGCCTCGAGCACGCTTCTCTCGATTGGATATCGATCAGGATGGCACCGCCGAAATCCTTGCACTATCGCCGGATGGTCGGCTCGGCGTGTTGCATGTCATCACGCCGGCCAGCTTTGGTCAGGATCCAGCACAATACCTGAGAAATGTTGGACCTGTAAATGTGGGAGAGCGCGAAATTGTGGATCGGAGCTCTCCTCGCTGGCTGTCGGATCGCAAGGGAAAAATAGAGTCGGCTTACTCACTAAATGAGTCGTCCTCCCTGCGGCGTTACCTGGATGAAGCCTTCTTCTTCGTACCAATGCAGATTGCGCTGCGGTTGCGTGAAAGCGGCTATTACACCGCCGCATTGGACTGGTTGCGCTCCCTCTACGATTATGAGCGTCCAGAGGCCGAGCGCAAGATTGCATATCGACTTGTCATTGATGAGCAAGCCCAAAATCCCGATATGCTCTTCTCGCGCTCGTCAGACTGGCTGACCGATCCTGTGAATCCACACGCGATTGCTGAAACCCGGCAGTTTAGCTATCTTAAGTTCACGACCATGGCAATCGTCGGTTGTCTATCCGATTTTGGTGACTCTGAGTTTGCGTGCGCCACTTCCGAATCTGTGCCACGCGCCCGTGAACTTTATTTGGAAGCCCTCGAATTGCTGGGGCGGCCTGAAATCAGGCAATACTTGAACGGCTGTAGCGAGCAAATCGGAAAGCTACCACTCAAAATAGGCGAAGATGAGTATACCTGGGTCTGGCAGAATATTGTGGAGCGACTGGGCTCGCTCCAGGATCTGGCAACACTGACCACTGCCGTGGAACGGGTCAAAGCCAGCATGGAGACCGATGATCCCTTGCCGCACAGGCTTGCCGCAGCCAGTATGATCGTCGATGAGGCCCAGGCGAAAAGCAAACTCCAGACCATGGAGATGCTTTCCCAGTTGAAGCACGAATCATATCAGCAGGCAGAGTCTGCCTTGTTAGCTATCGACGGAATTGGAGATGCGGCACGACGATTAACACTCCAAACAATGACTGGCCAGAGCCTTCCTCATTTCAGGTTGACGCGCATTCCTGCACCATCGTTTGGCTTTTGCATTTCACCGAACCGTGTCATCCAGGCGGCTCGCAGTCACGCCGAAATGAACCTGCATAAAATTCGTAACTGCCGCAATATATCAGGGCTCGAAATGCAGCTGGATCCATATGCCCTGCCGACGGCTGAAGCGGGAGGTTTGCAGACATCCAGCGGTATGGACCGACTTCCAGGCTTCCAGAGGCCTGCCTTACAGCCATTGCCCTATCGCTATTCGGCCTTGATAGATCGCACCAAGCAACTGGTGCAGTTGGCGCAGCAGATTGAGTCATCGATGCTTGATTCACTTCGAAGTCTTGGTCAGGCACAGTATGACGCACTAAAAGCTCGTAACGACTTGGCTCTGACACAAGCTGGGGTGCGCCTGAAAGACCTGCAATTAGTCGAGGCAAACGACGGTGTAGATGCGGCGCGGCTGCAACGAGCACGCGCACAGCTCCAATCCAATCAATATCGACGCTTGCTCGCTCAAGGCTTGAGCCTTGCGGAGACCACTGCCCTGGGAGCTATGTCAGCGGCCGTAGCTGCGGAATTCGCAGGTATTTACAGCCCCGAAACATTCCTAGAGTGGTTCGGCGCAGCTGCACCTGCCTTCGGACGCTTGGCGGAATTATCCACAACTGCTGCCAGTTATGAGCGGCGAGCGGAAGAATGGCGCAATCAGGCTGAACTGGCTACTCAGGATATCAGCATTGGTCAGCAACAGATCCAATTAGCTTATGATCGTGTGCGGATTTCGTCTCAGGATCGTGCGATCGCCGCGTTACAAGTAGAACATGCTGAGGCGATGCTGGACTTCATTGATACGCAGAAATTTGGAACACCCGCATTATATGAATGGATGAGCAGTGTCTTGGAGCAGGTTTACCGTTTCTTCCTTCAGCAGGCGACGTCGACGGCCAAACTTGCTGAGGTGCAGCTTGCATTCGAGCGTCAGGAGATCCTGCCGGCCTATATCCAAACCGATTATTGGGAACCGCCAGCGAACACAAATCCGCCAGGCACGTCTGGCGTAACCACATTGGCATCTAATGTACACGGACTAACGGGCTCGGCTCGACTGCTTCAGGATATCTATGAGCTTGACCAATATGCATTTCGGACAAATCAGCGTAAGCTACAGCTTTCTGAAACGATCTCATTAGCCCAACTCGATCCTATCGCGTTCCAGATCTTCCGGGAGACAGGCGTGCTGCGGTTTGCCACGCCCTTGAGCTTGTTTGATCGTAAATTCCCGGGTCACTACTTACGCTTGGTTAAGCGTGTGCGGACCTCAGTCATCGCGCTCGTCCCACCTACCCAGGGCATTCGCGCGACACTTGCGACCACGGGCACATCACACGTGGTGATCGCTGGAAGTACCTTCCAGACAGTCAGAATACAGCGTGGACCGGAGTCGGTGGCACTTACCGCGCCAATGAATGCCACCGGGCTCTTTGAACTGGATACGCAGCCAGAAATGTTGATGCCATTCGAGGGCATCGGCATTGATACAACTTGGGAGTTTTCACTGCCAAAACCGGCCAACCAAATTAATTATGGCACGATTGCGGATGTACTGATCACGCTAGACTACACCGCACTGAATAGCACTGATTATCGTCAACAGGTTCTCAGGAAATTGGACCCTCGCTTCCGGGCTGATCGCCCCTTCAGCTTCCGACGCGATCTTGCCGACGCGTGGTACGACCTGCATAATCCTGAACTGGTTGCAGATGATCAGCAAATGGTGGTGCGCTTCCGCATGGAGAGCGTGGATTTCCCACCGAATGTAGGTGATCCTACGATCGGTCAAGTAGTGCTGTACTTTGCCGGCGCCAGCACACAACTAACACATGTGGAAAACGTCCAACTGACATATACATCTGACATTCTCGACAACTCTGGTAACCCGGTTGTGGCCAGTGGCGGTGCTAAGCCGGTGGATGGAAAGATCAGCACCCGTGCCGGCGCATGGAATTCTATGATTGGGAAGAACCTGCCCGGAGAATGGATCTTGTCACTCCGTCCCGAAGACAATGATCCAGATATCAATCAGAAGCTGGAAGCGCTGAAGCAGATGTTTAAGTCCAAGAAAAAAGGTGAACAAATCCAAGATATTCTTTTGGTTATCACGTATGATGGGAAGTTATCGCCCTGGCCAGTATGATTCCGTGAAAATCAGTCTCTCTATTGGGGATCAACCAGTTTGCTGTACAATCGCCGGTGGTATGGAAACTAGGTTATCGCGGGTGATATGACCGAGATTGGAACAATAACCTCAATGGCACGTAAACTCTATCGGCCCACCTCACAAATGTAGTCGGCTTGTGGCAACTTGTGGGCTTATGCAACAAAGGTTTGAGGGAGAGCTTCACTCATGAGATCAATTGAAATCTTGCTGGCGAAATTCATCCAACCCATAATCCTATTTGTAACTCAAGGAACTGAGTAACGCATTTTCTGTCGGTCGGTCACGAACCACATGAGAATATCCATGGGCTTTTAAAGACTCTCGGCAAGTATTTAGGCTATCGCAACTGCGTTTCACAATGCTTCACTACTGCCGACACATTGGTATTGTCGGAAGCAGTGGAGAGATTGGACGGACCAAGAACTTCAACATTTCAAAAATCCAGATAGTCGGAAGTAGTTTTAACATCTGAGATATTGCTGCATAGCTCAATAAATCGAGCGATGGACTTCGAAGCTCATGGTCTTGCCAAGTTCTAAGCAAATATCTGGCGTGCGTAATTTCTAGAGATGAGAGATAATCACCGTCAGCTCACGGTAATTCTTCGAATTCAGCAGGATATGACTTTGCGAACAGAACTAGCGAAAGACATGCTGCGAGTGCTTTTCCATAGCAAGTTTTTCGCCGCACATCTTTGTTTTGCGCTGAGTTTTCATAATCTAGCAAGAAATATAGTTTGAATTAACCGTTGAATACGGAACATTAGTTAGCTGGTGTGTGGAGGTAGATGATGAAGTGGATATTATGGTTATTAGCACCACTCAAATGGTTATTCTTCATTGCGATGTACATTCTCCTTTTCGTAAAAAAATTGCTTGATTTTTTGACGCAGCTTGTGACGAACGTGATAAACAGTTTCTACAGCTTGCTTGGTATTCTGGCGAAGATCAGTCCAAAAGCAATGGAAATGCTAATAAGCGCAGCTGGCAATGACAAAGCGAGGATGCGCCAAATACATGCAATCGAAGTCTTGGGATTTATTGATGACGAGCGTGCCCGGCAAGCTGTGATTCAAGGGTTACGCGATAGCTCGGTCTATGAGATGACGCTACACATCATCGCTAAATGGGATGATGAGCGTGGTAACCAACTACTGATCAAGACCTTCCGGCAGCATCTCGCTGAAGATAATATGTTTGCTGCCCGAGATGCAGCGGCGGTCATGGCCAGCTCACGTCGGCCCGAATTTCTCCCTGTTCTTTTTGAAGGTCTAGGAGCAGACTGGTCTTCTTGGAATCGTGATGACTTCCATAAGGCGATCATATCCTTTGGGTCTGACGCCATCCCCCTCGCTATTGCTGCCCTGAGTGATCTTGAGCCCATCTGTCGCCAGAGCGCGGTGGTCATTCTGTCGGGATTAAACTCACAGGCGGTCGAACCTCTGTTAGAAACAATGCATACAGGTCCTGTCATGGCTCGCCCACTGGCAGCGAAGGCCCTTGGTAGTTTGGGAGATCACAGTGCTTTAACATCTCTTGTTAACAGTACAAAAGAAAACGACCCAGAACTCAAGGCAGCAGTAGCGGAAGCGTTAGGCCTGCTTCGGGATCCACTCGCTGTCGAAGCACTAATCCAACTGACGCGCGATACCTCCCCATCCGTTCGCGCTGCAGCCGCAGTCGCCTTGGGGACGATGGGCGACACCCGTGCAGTTGAATCTTTGGTCGAATTGCTAAAGGATGAGACTTTCGATGTCTACGTCAATGCGCAGAAAAGTTTGATGATGATCGGGATGCCAGCTATCACAGCACTAGAACCCTACCTCAGAGATTCGCAGGAACAAAAGCGGCGTCTGGTGGCCGAGACTCTTGTGGGGCTTGGAAATCAGGGGCTAGGCTCTGTGCTAGAGCTTCTTAATGAGGATAATTGGCGCTTGCGCCTTACGGCAGCGACTGCTCTTAAGGCTAGTGATGGGACGAGCATTGTGGTGCAGAGTTTGATTGCTATGTTGGATGATCCCAACTTCCATGTGCGCCAAGCGGCCGCTGCTTCATTGGGTCAGATAAGGTTTTGGCTGCCCGGGTGGGACCTTACAATCTTAGTCGCTCTGGAGAGGATGTTACGCCGTGAGCGGGAACCGGCCCGCCAAGCGGCCGCGATGGCTCTTCTGATGCGTAATTCACGGGAAGTGGTGACAGTGATCCACTCCAGCCTGACTGAGGCTGAACGAAATGTGCGCTTGGCCATGGTCAAGGCATTGGTGGTCTACTTTACACGTATGATACACCACTTTCCAGTCTGGTTCGGGGTTGTGAAGAATTTATACCAGATGCGTGTCAATGATGAAGCTGATACGATCATCGCGGACCTGGTCGCAATTTCGCGGGATAAAGATGTCACACTTCGCCAGTTTGCCATAAAGGCTTTGCAGGCTATCTATAACCAGCTAAAGAACAAGCGTGAGAAGGGTGAGGTCGATGTTTTCGGTGCAGTTCCCGGATTGACGAAGAACACCTTGGGGGAGCCAGTCGCTCAGGAGATTTCTACCCTAAATGCGTTATCTGCTATCTCACTGGAGCCACCACCGCGATACGCGGATTTTTGCTTTTACCTAGATAGCAGTGCTAATGCTCGTATCCCGGAAGGATATTCCTTGCAGGTGGGGCAATGGTACAAGCTGGAAGTTGCTGTTCGTCAGCAACCGAGCGGTATACCGTCTGTTGAATTAAACCGGCGACCTGTACGAGAGCTGGCTCAGAAAGAAGAAATCACGATTTGGGTGACAGCAGAAGGTGATGGATTTGCGATCGAGGAACCGGTCAGCGTCCTGAAACTACCGCCTTCGGGCGACTCAACACATCAGGCGGTCTTTCGAGTTCAGCCATTGAACACCAGTGCCAGCGAACAGGATTTGGCTTCTGTACGTATCCGTTTGTATTATGCCTTCAATTTACTCGAGGTCGTTGTGGTGCAGGCTGAGGTGGTTGGCAAGTTTGACGACCCATCCCATCCACAACTTCAATTGGAAAAACCAATTTTTTTCCACCAAGAGCGTTTCGAGCAGGCCTACTTGGATTTCGATCATATCCAACCACGTATGATGCATATCGATATCACTCGTCCAGGGCAGGATTACCAGTTCAACTTTGCTTTCTATAATGCAGATGCAGATAAAGTGATTTTTTCGGCACCAGTCCGTTTAAAAGGTAGCGATCTGGAAGATGATTTACTCAGGTTGCGCAACTTATGGGATGAGATTGCAATGAACAAAATCTATAGCCAGCAGCTCCAGGGCAACCAGGAGGAATTCCTGACCGTTATGAACAAATTGGCTACGGCTGGGCGCAACCTGTGGGTAAAACTCTTTAAATTTGAAAGCCAGGGTGCACTTTTTCAGGTACGGCGCTGGTTAGAGGAGCATCCCCTGTCGCGGGATGGGATTATCCAAATTTCAGTTGACCGTAAAGCGGTGGGCTTTTTCTTCCCCTGGGCCATCTTGTATGATCGCCCGCTTCCGCGACAGCAATATCAGTTACCTGATCCACAGGGCTTTTGGGGATTGCGCTACCGCCTGGAGCAGCGCTTGCCTATGACTCTGCCAGCTGATGATGGTCTCGTGGAGATTCAAGGCCCATTAAAGGTGGATTTTATGTTGTGGGAACAGTTCCGCAATGCAGCACAGGAACAAAGCTACTTTCAGGGATTGCAGAATGGCAATCCTGGTAAGATTGAGGTCAGCATACCGCCAGTCACGGACGCGGTTGAGTGCTTTGAGCGCTTGAGCCAGTGTGAAGCTCACATACTGTATTTTTACACACATGGTTATACTCGCCAACGATTAGAAGATATTGGCAGTCGGTATCGGTTGGAGTTATTTACCCAGCGCTACGAAGCACTAGATGAAACTTCACCCGCCCGTCAGACATACCGCATGCTGTATGAAAGCCTAAAGAAAGGGGAGTTTGAACCTGACCGCTCCTGGATAGAACTTAGCTACGGCCGTTTATACTTGGATGAACTCTATGATGCCATCGAAAGCTTACCTTCCCAGCCATTTGTTTTTCTAAATATGTGCGAGTCTGCCCAGGTGCGGCCATCGCTCAGTGACAGCTTCATTCATTTCTTCCTAGATCGGGGCGCTCGTGCAGTTCTTGGTACCGAATGCCCGATGACGATTGAGTTCGCGCATCCGTTTGCGAAAGCGGTACTAGATGGATTGCTGTCAGGTGGGACTCTGGGCGAAGTATTACAGCAAGCACGCTGCTCGTTCATGGAGCAGATGAATCCATTGGGCTTGGCATACACGTTGTTTGGCCCAGCTAGCCTGCGACTTGTTGCACCTGTTTTGGAAGTAACGCCGAAAGCATCAAATTCCCCTCTGTGAAAGGATAGATTATTATGACTACTAACCAGAATGAATTATCCAACCAATCCGAAGTAGCCGTTCGGAAACTGCTGCACAGCGATGTAGAACAGTTATATGAACAGATTGGCATCCGTACGGAAGCTATCCGAACCGATCCAACTAAAGCTGGCCTGTTCGATCCTGCCGTGATCTATGATCAGACTCAGATGGGGACTAAGGAAAACATGAAGGAACTAGGCCAACGCATCTACCGCCGCTGGAAGAAAGAGGCTTATGATTTGGCGTGTGCAAATGAGGAGGATTATAAAGAGGACCAGCAGAATTTGGCCAGTGCTTTTGGCATCAGCGATGTGGCAGTCGCAGCCAGCTTATCGGCGTTAATTGTGACTAGCTTCGGAGTGGCGCCTGCTATCGCCGCGGT
>JBGPNQ010000148.1:0-11626 GCA_041487615.1 Anaerolineae bacterium | reverse complement strand
TCACAGTTTTGTAACCCGAAATGCCTAACCACAAGAGACACAAAGGGCACAAAGATGGAAAAAAACCTTTTTTTAGGGGTATTTCCTTCGTGATCCTTGTGCCCTTTGTGTTTAAAACCTTTTTTACTGTCCCTCAGGCAATCGAACCGTAAATACCGTACCGCGCGGGTTTTCCTGGCGGCTCCGCACAAAAATTTGCCCGCCATGCAAGGTCACAATACGATTGACCAGCGCCAGCCCCAGGCCGCTGCCTTCGATGCCGCGGGCGTTCGAGCCGCGATAGAGTTCTTCAAAAATCTTGGGCAGATCCTCCGTTTGGATTCCCGCGCCCGAATCAGCCACTTCTATCACAATCGCTTTCCCATCTTCCAGGACACGGACTTCCACTGGCTCATCCAGTGACGTGAACTTAAGCGCGTTCTGGACGAGGTTGTACAACGCAAGAACAAGCAGGTCGCGATCCCCAATCACGCACGGAAATGGAGAGGGAACCTTTGTGACGAAAAGATTGATATTGCGTCCTTCATACGCGGGGATGGAACGCGCGGCATCTACTACATCTGCCAGCAGTTCGGGAACATCCACGCGCACACGCTCGATCTGGCGTTCCTCCAAATCGGCAAGCTTGCGAAGATCCGACAACAACGCGCTGAGACGTTCCTGTGCGCGTTTTGCGTTTTCGCCCGCCCGAATGCGTTCATCCTTCGACTGGGCCTCCTGCAGATTGACCAAGGCGGCGCGCAGCCCGGTGAGCGGATTCTTCATCTCATGATCGAGTCGTTGAAGGAATCGTCTGCGTCCCTGCTCAACTTCGCGCATGGAATCTTCGATCAAACGATTGGCTCTCCCGGCGCTACTGATCGCCCCAATCCAGATCGCAAACAGCAGGAGCGTGATACCCAATCCTGCGATAAACAGCACGACTCCCACATCCATTTTGAAAACAAGAATCGGAACCGGATTCCAAAATCCCTGCGCGAGAAACGAGGCTGCAACTCCCGCCAGGAATGGCAAAAAAACCAGGGCAAGGATAATCCAGCTCTTTTTGGTCATAGGCTTGATGATACCAAAATAATCCGCGCCTGGCGGCTATCCCCTTTTCGTCACAGGCAGGCGGATGGTGAAAACTGTCCCGCGAGGTTCCACCTGGCTGCTGCGTACGTTGATTACTCCGTTGTGAAGCGCAATGATGCGTTTGACGAGCGCAAGTCCCAACCCGCTCCCTTCCGTACTGCGGGCATTGGAGCCGCGATACAGTTCTTCGAAAATTTTGGGCAGGTCCTCGGGCGGGATCCCCACACCCGAATCGGCTACTTCAATAACCACAAACTGACCATCTTCCGAAGCGCGCACCTCGACCGAATCTTCCGCGCAGGTAAACTTGAGCGCGTTCTCGATCTGGTTATATACGGCAAGAACGAGCAAGTCCCGATCACCCGTGACGGATGGAAATGGCGATGGCACTTTGGGGATGAGCAGGCTGACTTCACGTCCCTCGAACGCCGGCAGCACATGCGCGGCATCTACCGCGTCCTGCAACAAGCCGGGAACATCCACGTAGGCGCGTTCAATGGGACGTTCACCCAGGTCCGAGAGTTTTCGCAGATCGGCGAGCAAACGTGAGAGACGCGATACCGCGCGCCCGGCGTTTTCCACCGCATGTTGACGTTCATCTGCGGCTTGTGTTTCCTGCATATTGACCAGCGCAGCGCGCAACCCCGTCAGCGGGTTTTTGATTTCATGATCGAGGCGGCGCAGAAAACTGCGACGGTTCTGTTCCATCTCGCGCAGGGATTCCACGATCATGGCTTTTGCCTGACGAATACTGCGGACATCCCAGTAATAAAGGAGAATCAAAACCAGCGTGATAAGAAAGCCAAGCACAAAAGCGAACAATGCCCACTGTCGCACCACACCGCCAAACACGAACGCGGCGATTCCCATATCCCATTGAAAGAGGACCGGTAATTCCGGTTGTAAAAATGACTGTGCGAGAATCCCGGAACACAGACCCACCCATAACGGCAGGGAAAACAGGATGAGGTTGATCCACCACTTTTTTTGCATACAGCAATATTACCCCTCTGCCGCAACATGGGCAATGAAACGATAGCCTTCACCGGAAATGGTCTCAATGAAACGCGGTTCAGACGGGTCATCATCCAGGACGCGGCGCAGCTCGGCCATTCGGGTGTCCACGGTACGCGTGCCGGCAGGATACTCCCAGCCCCAGACGGCTTCGAGCAATCTCTCGCGCGTGATGGCTTCATCAGGATGAGTCATTAAGTATTCAAGGACAGCCAGGGCTTTGGGTGTGAGGTCTAGCGTTTCACCACCCAGTGTCGCGCGGCGCGCCCGGCGGTCAAGAGACAGGTCGTTGGCGGTCAGGAGCCACGCGGCAGAAAGCGAGCGCTCACCGGGGCGGGCGCGGCGTAAGACAGCACGGATGCGTGCAAGCAATTCATGTGGATCAAACGGTTTATTGAGATAATCGTCCGCGCCTTCCTCGAGGGCAAGGGCACGTTCAGATGCCTCACCGACCTGTGTGAGCAGGATCGTCGGTGTCCACACACGCGACCGGCGGAGTCGGCGCAGCACTTCGCGCCCGTCCATGCGCGGCATGAGGACATCGAGAATAATCAGTTCAGGATGGTGAGATTGCACCTTTTCCAGCGCGCTCATGCCATCTGAGACAACCAGCACATGAAAACCGGCTCGCTCCAGGAATGGTGCGAGGCTATCGACGATCGTTGGATCATCATCTGCGAGGAGGAGGGTGGATCTATCGGGGGGCATACCATCACTACCGCTTATTTCATAAACAATCAAACTTTTTCGTGCCTTTGAACTTTGAAAATCAAATCTAAAGTTCAGATAATTGTGCGGCACTATGTAATACGTTTTTTGAGTTCGTCTGGTTCCGTTCAAAGAGAGAAAAAAGCCTGGCCCAAACGGACCAGGCCCATTACCTTATCCAGAAGGAAACAGATGCTGGATCTTATTGTGTGATCAAATTGTAGGTGGATATCGTCGTATCGATCATTGCTGATTCCTTCGCCTTGTCAAACAGTGGCGGAGGCACAGGATAGTTATCTGGATTGGTGGAGTGCAGGACGAATACAAGGCTGATACAGGCAGTACCGTGAAGCGTGGAATATCCCGTCCAATCGTAAACGTTACCGGCCGCGCCTTCCTGTCCGGTCTGTTTGGAGAATGGAATGTTGTTGAAGGACACAGTTTCGATTGCAGTGCCTCCCGCAAAACCTGTAACCACACAGGGGTTCAGTCCTTCCGTAACACCGATTTGGATGTATTTTTCCTGCAGGTTTGTCCCAGCCGTAAGGATGGGCAGATTGACGCGCCCAACATTATCCGCCTGGTTCACAATGCTTGCGCCTGCTGGAAGAGTGAACTTGAAATTATATTTTGTGTTTTGATAGGAATTGACCGCAACGGTGGTGGCAGTCGCTGTCGCCGTGGAAGTTGCTGTGGCGGTTGCAACTGTCGAAGGCCCGGATGATGTACCACCACGATAAATAAATGGACCCACCCACAGCGCGCGGTCGCCCGTGGCTGTACCGGCCGATAAGACCGTAAGAATGAACTTGACATCCTTACCTGCCAGCGTGCTTAAGTCCACATCCACATCATAAAACCGGGGTGGGCTATCGACTCTCTCAAGGAAAGGACCCCAAAACGTCTTGATCGGGTCCGTCCCAGTTTGGTAATCTAGACGGAAGGCTGCATAACACAGGGTTGCCCCGCCTTCGCAGTTAATGGTCGAGCGGAAGTGGTCTCCCTTTTGCACCTTGAACGGTGGATAGAAACCCTGGATATACCCATCCTTCTTGGCAACGGAGTCGTTTGGAGATGGGAACGTGATGATGCCCGGCCGAGGATCAATCACGCCTGTCTCCAGTTTCGAACTGCTGACCGGTAATACAAAGCCTTTGGTCGTATCGCCGTCTGTTCCGGGGCACGGCAGGGATGCGAGGGCTTTGCTAACCCACGTAGCTTTACAGGCATTGACGGCGAAGTCATATGCATTGCCGGCAACTGGAGTGACCGTAGGTCCGCCGGGTGTCACAGTGGCCGTTGGAGTCTTGGTTGGGCCACCGGGTGTAGCCGTCGGGCCCGAAACTTTGATATCCACCCACCACGGTTTGTTCGCCTGAGCGCCAATACCGAAGAGAGTGCCACTCGCGTTCTTGAACATCCAATAACCGCGATACGAACCCGCCGCGGAAGGCGCAGTCATATTGATGGAGATGTTTACGGTCTGCCCCACAGCAACATCCTGCGGGAAAGTTGCAGAGGAGGCTGCACCCAACTGTTCGCCACTGAAGAATGCCAGTTGATACGATTTCGTCCACGCACAGGAACCCACATTCTTCAAGCGCCACGTCTTGGTGAACGTCGCACCGGGAGCAATGATCGTACCATCAGGGATGTTCACATCCGCGATAAATTGAGCTTTATCACAGGAGGATGCAGCGACCGTTGCAGTCGGCGTCCTGGTCGGACCACCTGGTGTGGAAGTCACAGTAGGTGTGACCGTAATGCCCTTGCGATTGATCACCGGGTTGCCCCATAACGCGCGGTCACCCACAGGTGAGCCATAGGCAGAGATATACAGAATGAACTTGACGCTCTGTCCTGCCAATGGACTTAGGTCAATACTTGCGGTGAAGGTCAAACCCTCGAACTTTTCGCGAAATGTCCAGAACGTTCTAACCGTACCAGCGACCTCGTAGTCGAGGCGGTAGGCAACGTAACAGGAGGTTGCGCCAGCCTGACAACCGACAGTTGTGTGGAAGCGGTCGCCACTTTGAACAGTAAAGTCCGGATACTTCGCCTGAATAAATCCATTTGTGATTTGTTGCGGCGAGAAGAGCAAACCAGGTAATGTGTCCACGGCTCCACTCTCATAATTGGGTTTATCAAGCTTTAACGCAAAACCCTTGGCATCGCCATCCGTACCGGGGAAGGTAAGTCCGCCCGCGCCGCTGGACCAGGCTGCATCGCCGGCCTTGGCCGTGAAATCATAAGCAACGCCTGTTGTCGTGGAACCACGCACATTGATCTCAACCCACCAGGATTTGTTGGCAGTTGTGCCAATGCCAAATAATACACCCGAAGCGTTTTTGAACTTCCAATAGCCAATGTAATGACCGGCTGTGCTTGGCGCTGTCATACTTACGGAAAGATCAATAGTCCCACCAGGTGCGACGCTGGACGGGAAAGTGACAGACGCGGTAGTACCCATTTGAGTACCAGAATCAAACACCATGTTGTAAGACGTGGTCCACGTGCAGGTACCAATGTTCTTTAATCTCCACGTCTTCGTGAATGCTTGTCCGGGATCAAATATCGAGCCATCGGGTACAGTCACGTCGGCGACGAACTGCGCCCGGTCGGTGCACGTCTGGGCGGCAGACGCGCGTGAAGACGTCATCGCCGCGGGCACGAGCGAGAACATCAGCGCGATAAGCAACAATATAGAAGCCGCTTTTAGTCGGGATTTCATAAGAGCCTCCTCCAATACATCCAATCATTTAGAACGCCAGAGCCATGGCAAATGTTCCAAATGATGTAGGGTTGATAGTCACCTTCCACGCGGTCCAACACTACCGTGCGAAGCCAGTAATGACTATACGCCTCTAGTATATCTTTTCTTTAAGGATTGTTCAATATCACAAACATGACTCTTTTTACTTATAATGGAGCTCATGCCGCGTACGATTTTACACATGGACCTCGATGCCTTCTTTTGCGCCGTGGAGGAAAATCAAAACCCATCGCTGCGCGGCAAGGCATTTGCTGTGGGAGGAAGACCTGATGAACGTGGAGTGGTTGCTTCATGCTCGTACGCGGCGCGGCGTAATGGGGTCAGAAGCGCCATGCCGATGAGCAAGGCACTCAGACTCAGCCCGGGGTTAATCGTCGTTTCGTCTCGCCATCACCTCTACAGCGAGGTCTCTCGGCAGGTGATGGCGATCCTATACGAGCAGACTCCACTCATCGAACAGATTTCCATTGATGAAGCGTTTCTCGATATATCGGATATTCGGGAGGAACCCGACCGGTTCGCGCGTGGACTTCAAGCGGGCATCCGTGACCAGTTGCATCTGCCCTGCTCGATTGGCATCGCCTCGAACAAGCTCACGGCGAAACTTGCAACCGAAGTGGGCAAGGCACTGGCATTGCAGCGGATAAAATCCCAGGGGTTGACAGTGCCTCCCAACGCGTTGACAGTTGTCGGCTTCGGAGAAGAGGCGGCGTTTCTCCATCCCCTGCCTGCAGATATGCTTTGGGGCGTTGGCCCGAAAACGTCCGCGCGATTGACAGAGTTGGGAATCCGCACGATTGGCGATCTGGCAAAATGGCCTGAGGCCGAATTGATCCACTTGTTCGGCGAGAACGGGCGTGACCTTGCGCGGCATTCCAAAGGAATCGATGACCGTCCGATTGTCACCGAGCGCGAGACAAAATCCATCAGCCAGGAAATCACCTATTCGAAGGATGTGCGCGACGATCTCATATTGATCAAAACGGTCCGCGAGATGTCTGCTGAAGTGGGAAACCAATTGCGGAAAAATAATCTGGCAGGCAAAACGATCAAACTGAAAATCCGCTGGCCAGACTTTACCACGTTGACCCGTCAAACAACATTGAACGACCCGACAGATCAGGATGAAATAATTACGAAGACTGCGTTGGATCTATTGAATGCAGTCCGCAAGCCAAATCAGTCCGTGCGGCTGATCGGCGTTGGTATCAGTGGACTGGGCGCTCCGATTCGCCAGCTCGGTTTGTGGGATATGGATGTGGAACGATCCCGCCGCTTGCAGCAAGCGATGGCCACGCTGAATGAAAAATTTGGGAGAAATGTAATCCATAAAGGAGAATCCAATGAAAACGCTTGATCTCAAGAAGGATTTGAAATATCTATATTCACCTTCGGCAAAGAAGGTGGAAATCCTGCAAGTGCCTCGCCTGCAATTCGCGATGATCGACGGTGCGATTGAAAAGGGATCTGAACCGGGCAAATCGTCATCCTTTGCGGATGCGACACAGGCTCTGTATGGTATTTCGTACACGCTCAAGTTCATGCTCAAAAAACGTAAGGCGAACGCGATTGATTATCCCGTCATGGCGTTGGAGGGATTGTGGTGGGTGGAAGATGGCGTGTTCGACATCACTGTGAAGGACAATTGGTTTTACACGCTGATGATCCTGCAGCCGGGCGTGATCACAAAAGATATTTTTGACGAAGGCCTGGACCAGGTCCGCAAAAAGAAAGGTGACTCGCCTGCTCTCCCAAAAATGAGACTCGCCGAATTTGAGGAGGGAATCTGCATGCAAACGATGCATGTCGGCCCGTATGCAACAGAACCTGCCACGATCGAACGAATGAGAGCTTATGCCCTGGAAAATGGCTACCGCGATAGGGTTGGTCCGAACGGAAAACATCACGAAATCTATCTCGGCGATCCGCGCAAAGCAGACCCGGCGAAGTTGAAGACCATATTAAGACATCCGTTGGAGAAGGCGACCAAGTAAGCAGGTAAACAAGTACACACCTATGACGCGTTTCCCTGTATACATGCGTACTTGTCTACGTTCTACTCCCAACCATGAATTGTTACTACCACCCCGATAAACACGCAGTTGGACTCTGCAAATATTGCCAGCGTGGACTTTGCTCCGATTGTGCAGCAAACGCCGGCGATTCACTGGCATGCAAAGGTTTGCATGAGGAGCAGGTTCGCGCGATGGAAGCGTTGATGCAGAGGAATATTCTGCAATCCAAACGCGTCGGTTCGGATTATTTGCGGAACACGGTCTTCTATGGGATCGTTGGGATATTGTTCAGCGCATTTGGATTTTCCCAACTCAGATTTCTGGGATTGCAGGCAGTCGTCTATTTGATGATCGGGCTGGCATTGCTTTGGGCGGCCGTGGCGAATTATTTGGAGAGCAGGAAATATAAATAAAATAGGTCATTGCGAGGGAGCATAGCGACCGAAGCAATCTCCTGTTCACAAGGAGATTGCTTCGCCTCCCACTACGTTCGGGCTCGCAATGACAGGATGGTTTCATGGGCACCTGGATCTCTCATCTACGAATCGCAGAGAACTTATTATCGCACTTTCCGGAAGTCGACGAGGTCACATTCACCTTTGGTAATCTCTCACCTGACTCCGGAATCCCGAATGCGGATTGGACGGAGTTCGACCCGCCCAAGGAAGTGACCCATTTCCTTCATACGGGCGAGGAAGAGCATGCCATTCATGATCTTGTTTATTACCGACAATATCTTGCAGACATCAAACCAGAAGATGATATCAAGCTTTATAGTTTCCGCCTTGGCTACTTTTTTCATTTGATCTGCGACATCATGTGGGCAAAGCGAATCGGAGAGGCAACAAAACAACAATTCCAAGAGTTATTTGAAAAGGATAAAAAACAAGCTGTGAGTCTCGTAAAAGATGACTGGTACGGGCTCGACCAGCTGTACGTGCGCGATCACCCTGAGCATATTTTCTGGCGCGTGATCATGACGAATCCGTTTCCACCATCTTACTTGCCATTTGTGAAAGACGCGGCCTTGCACCAGCAATATGACCACATCCGCAAGTTTTACAGCGAGCAGGATGATAAGTGGTTTCTCTCGATACCTTATCAGTATCTGAATGAAAAAACGATGACGCGCATCGTGAACGAGAGCATTGAAGCAATACTGATCGTGTACGAAAAGGTCAAGAACATGAGGAATTTTGATGGATTGGAGAGCAGCGTCAGTTTGTTGCCTGAGTATTTGACTGAGCCTTATGAAGAACCATTAGGAAATTGACCCCTCTCCAAATCCGATACGGATTCTTGATTGCGAACCAAATACAAATTCCGGATTTGGGGAGGGTGCCCGATAGGGCGGGCGGGGTCTGCAACTTCCTCCTTGCTGCTGCGTATGCTAGATAGAAATTATGGAAAGGAGCACAACATGAACACAAACTATAGGCAGCTAACTCGCAGTACATCAAACCGGATGATCGCGGGAGTATGCGCAGGCTTGGGCGACTATCTCGGCATCGACCCGACCATCGTCCGCTTGCTGGCGATCCTCGCGTTCTTCACAGGCTTCGGCGGCATCGCAATCGTCTATTTGATCATGGCGATGGTTATCCCTGAGCAGACCCAAGTATCCCAGTAGGTTACGTTTGTAACGTCACTACGAGGTAATGACCAAAAAGACCAGGTTCATGAGCCTGGTTTTTATTATAAAGGGCAACATTTCAGAAGTGCTATAATGTTTCTACCTTTCATCTATTGGAGATCCCATGCCAGTTGTTCTTCGCGTAAATGGCTATAAATTCTTTTTCTATGAAGCAGATGTAGCCAGCGAACCTCCTCATGTTCACGTTATCAAAGATGGAAATGAAGCTAAATTCTGGCTTGATCCCATCAAAAATGAACGTGAAGGCAGGTTCAGAAAAAGCGATTTACGCGATATCCAGCACATTATTGAAGAAAATCATGACTTTCTGTTGGAAGCATGGGAGAAGGAGAGAACTAAACATGTTCACGGTTAAGGCAAAAATCCCTGCCCACGCGAATTACGAACCTATCCTCCCACTAGCTATTCCCGATGTGAGGGAAGTAAAATCATTTGCAGCCCACCTTCACTCACTTGGAAAACATTGGCAGGGAGAAATTTTCGGCTGGCAGGCAGAATATACACCTAAAAGCGATAAGAAACCTGAAGGCTCAAAAATGACGTTTACACCAGCCGATTTCTGGATTGGGGAAAGCGGTATCTGGTTCTTTTCCCTAATGTGGGAACATGGCAAGGATAAAGACCCCGTTGAGTTCTTAGATGATCGTGGGATTGTAAAATAATAAAAGACCAGATTTAAGCGTTTAGACGTTTCAACCTGCTACTATTTTAACTTCCCAGCATTTCATCTCGCCAGCGAAATAAACACATCCTCCAACGTTGGTTCGCCGACGACAATATCTCTTACATTTACGCCTTTATCTGTCAAGGCTTTCAAAAGATCCTCTTTCTTCTTTCCTTTCACTGTGATCGTCCGCAAATGATCGCCGGCCAAACCAACGCGCAATACCCCTCCAAGATCAGGCAATACCGCTAATCCATCTTGTAATGGCTCGGCGTAAACTTCCCATACGTCGCCGGGGATGATGTCCCGTTTTAAATTGGATGGTGTGTCCATCGCCAATAGTTTTCCGTCGCGCATGATTCCGACGCGTTCGCAATATTCGGCCTCGTCCATGTAGTGTGTAGTGACAAGGATCGTTACGCCGCCTTCGGCAAGTTCGTAGATCAGGTCCCAGAATGCGCGGCGCGCAGTGTGGTCCACTCCCGAGGTGGGTTCGTCGAGGAATAGTAATTTTGGCTCATGGACCAGCGCGATTCCCAACGCGAGTCTCTGTCGCCAGCCGGCGGAGAGGGAACGCGTCAGCGTGGAGTCATGCCCGATGAGACCGACCAGCTCAAGGGTATGTTTGATGCGGGCTTTATCCCTGATGCCGTATACGCCGCCGTAAAATGTCAAATTCTCCAGCACCGTCAGGTCATCATAGATCGCAAACTTCTGCGACATGTATCCGGCCCGGGCACGCACTTGTTCACTTTGTTTGAACGCGTCGAATCCCAGCACGGTTGCTTCGCCTTCCGTTGGCTCGAGCAAACCCAACAGCATGCGAATCGTTGTAGTCTTGCCCGATCCGTTCGGACCAAGATAGCCGACCACCTCGCCTTCGTTCACTTCAAAGTTGATGTGATCGACCGCGACAAAATCGCCGAAACGACGCGTGAGATTTTCAACGTAGATGACAGGCAGACTCATAAATTTACCTTTAGCACGAGCACCACAAAGGTCTTGAAGGTTTAATGTCCTTGAAAAAGTATCCTTTGTGCACTTCGTGTCCTTTGCCCTGCTATTGCGGGGTTGTGTTTAAAAACTATCCCGTTTCCAAAACAGATTTCAGGCGCACGAGATTTTCTTCCATCATGGATTTGACGCGTCCCTGCAACAAGCCTTCCGCCAGTTTGAAAACGCCGGCCGGGTTGCCTTGTGCGTTCAGGCTAACCTTCGTATCCGTGCCGACAGTCTTGAATGAAATCGTGACATTCATCTGTATGGGTCCTGCGTTCATCTGGAAACCGGTTTTTGTATCCGGCTCGTATGTAGTGACCTGCACTTCGCCTTCGATACGGCGTCCCAGCATTTCACCAACGCTCTTGAATTTCGTCCCAACACCCACTTCACCCGGTGTGACCTGTTGAAGACTCACAACCGCAGAATTCCATTTCGACATGTTATTAAGATTGGAAACAAATGCAAAGACGTCCTTCATTGGACGATCGATCAATGTGCTGAGGTCAAGGTTAATCATGATATGTTCCTTTCATTCATACTCCGTTGGTTGAGACGCAAGCAGTCGAAACCAACAGGTAACAAGAGTAATTCTGCTTACAGACAGTCTCAATACGCTACTCGACCACCGAATTTTCTGATAGTGCGATGAAAACATCTTCGAGAGTGGGCGGAACGCCGCGCAGCACATCCACCTGCCCGGCTGCTTTTTGGATCTCGGACTT
>JBGPNQ010000147.1:0-11726 GCA_041487615.1 Anaerolineae bacterium | reverse complement strand
CAGGTATTTATAATACGACTGCGAATGGAATAGGAATTGCACGTATCGACCATACGATTATCAGCAATAACCAATCCAGTGAGATTGGTGGGGGAATCATGAACAATGGGACGATGCATATATCTAGTTCCAGTATCAGCAACAATTCTGCTGGCTTTATTGGCGGTGGTATGTATAACGCTGGGATGGGGACCCTTGAAAATGTCAGCATCGTTGGAAATGAAGCCGCGCAGGGAGGTGGCATACAGGATTCAAGCAGCAACCTGGAGCTGACTAATTTGACGATAAGTGCCAATATTGCGGCACAGGGCGGAGGAATCTATGTTCCTCAAAATGGGAAAAACACTAATCTAAAGAACACGATTATCTCCAAGAATATTGCCCAGAATTCTGGTCCAAACTGTTATGGGGATCTCATTTCATTAGGTCATAACATTATCAGTGATACTACTTCGTGTAATGTTGGATCTTCAAATGGCGATTTATTTGGAATCGATCCAATACTTGGGGCATTTCTGCCGTCTGAGGGATATGTTCCTCTGCGTCCTGGCAGTCCGGCCATCAATGCAGGCGATTCATTCAACTGTCCGGAAACCGATCAACGTGGAATCCTTCGGCACCAAGATATCATGTGTGATATTGGTGCTTATGAATACACAGTGCCAGGTCCACTTGAGAGACTCGTCTTGGTCAACGGAGACAACCAGCTTACGCCAATTCATGAGTCCTTTCGAAAACCTTTACAGGTAGGGGCACTAGACAATAATGGTAGTCCAATTAGTGGTGTAAGTGTTAGTTTTCAGGCTCCCTTCAGTTCTCCCAGTGGAATCTTTGCAGATACCGATACTTCCTACAATTCAGTAATTACGAATAGTGGTGGCATTGCAGAAGCTGCACCTTTTACTGCGGATGATACGATTGGAAGTTACGATGTTGTCGCATCCGCGACAGGTGCTTCAGCGGTAGATATCTCCGTGCATAACGGCGCCTGGCTGATTAAACCTATGTCAGATGGCGGAAACGACTCGAATGATTGCCTCTACCCTGAGTCGGCTTGCGCAAGCCTGTCTGGTGTGTTGAGCAAAAATTCATTTCAGGATGGTGATCCTGTTTGGATGGCCATCGGGACGTATGGGAATCCATCAGACCAAGCCGTTATCACTATCACAACGCCTGTCAACATATATGGCGGATGGAGTTTAGGTTTTACCAATCAATTTGGTACATCTGATATTCAAGATTCCTTGAGATTTGCTACCAAAGTGGATGTGTCAGTAGATAGACTCACAGTACAAAGCACCAACCTCATTGGCATTAGAAATGTTGCAAAACTTCTTATAAAGAACAGTACAATTCGCGATAATTCTATCGCTGGCATAGAAAACGATGGGGATCTCACCTTAATTAATTCAACTGTTACTCACAATGGTTATTCTGCAACCGGTATGGGCAGGGGAGGTATCTATACAGTAGGGGCAAATCTGCCAAACGGGATTTCAATCCTGAATAGTACGATTACTGACAACAAAGGAGAAGCTGGTGGAGTTGGAGGTGATGGCATCAAGATTCAAAACACAATCATTGCCAAGAATCTTGGAGCTTATGGTTCCCCAGATTGCGCCGCATCATTTGTTTCGTACGGAAATAACCTGATTGGTAACATTGGAAGCAATCGTGCTCCGAATTGCAACGGAACCTGGCAGGATTCAGACATCGTAGGTTATAAGCTTTATGATGAGGAAGGTCATTTCATAGAAGATAAATCTGTTGATCCAATGCTTGATCCTCTACAGGATCTTGGTAATAATACGTGGGTGTATCCTCTACAATTGGGTAGTCCGGCGATAAATGGTGGAGGTGCATTTAATTGTCCACCTACCGATCAGCGTGGAGTTACTCGACCTCAAGGTGGAAAATGTGACATCGGCGCGTACGAGTATGTTTTCAATTCAGATCCCAATAATCTCATGCTCCGAACATTTGATGCGGGGAGCACGTGGGATTTACCCGGAGCATTGATCTGTGATCAAACCGATCTGAGCTGTACATTGGGAGATCAGCAAGCCAAGAATGCGCACCTTCTTGCCGCTGAAGTCTACGGTTTTTATAAGGATAAATTCGCGCGCAAGAGTATTGATAATCGTGGCCTTGAGTTGATCTCGGTTGTACATTATGGAAGTGATTATCAAAATGCTTTCTGGAACAGCTATATGATGATCTATGGCGATGGTTATGATTTTGCCAATGCGGACGACATTGTTGCCCATGAGCTAACGCATGGGGTGACTCAAAATGAATCCAACCTATTGTATTTCTATCAGTCTGGGGCGATCGACGAATCACTTTCAGATGTGTTTGGAGAATATTTCGATCAAACCAACGGTCAGGGAAATGATGATGCGAGCGTCAAATGGTTGATCGGGGAAGATGTCACAGGATCCGTTGCCTTCCGCAGCATGAAAAACCCACCGCAGTTCGGTGATCCGGACAAGATGACCAGTCCGCTGTACAACAAGAAGCCATATTATGACGCTTACTGGGACAACGGTGGGGTTCATTCGAACAGCGGGGTGAACAACAAGGCCGCTTTTCTTATGGTGGACGGCGGCACATTCAATGGGAAAACAGTCACAGCCCTCGGCTGGGAGAAGACTGGCGCAATCTATTACGAGGTGAACACAAATCTCTTATCAGCAGGATCGGATTACTCAGACCTGTATTATGCCGTGCAGCAGGCCTGTACAAACCTGATCGGACAGCATGGCATTACATCTGCAGACTGCCTGGAGGTCAAAGATGCCGTCGATGCCGTACAGATGAACAGCGAGCCAGCCGTTGGATTCAACCCGGATGCATCACTCTGTCCGACAGGCATGACCACAGCAGATTCGCTTTCCCTGTTCAAGGACGATTTCGAGCATGGCGTTGGAAATTGGACGACCAGTGGAGATTGGAGCCTGGATGAGATTTTTGCCTCCAGTCCAATCCATCACATGTTGGGTGTGGATGATGCCAGCTTTGCGATCGGCATCCTGACGAATACGACCGGCATTTCCCTGCCCGCTGGTTCCACGCCGTTCCTGCACTTCAAACATGCCTTTGCCTTTGAGCATGAAGGATCAAATTATTACGATGGAGCCGTGCTGGAATATAGCACCAACAACGGTAACACCTGGCTGGATGCTAAACCACTCTTCTCCGGTGGACAGAACTACAAGGCCTCCATCTTCAAATATCCTGCCGGCTATACTCAATATGGCAGTGCTTTGCAAGGACGTCCAGGGTTCGTTGGCGACAGTCATGGATATGTCTCGTCGCGTTACGATTTGAAAACCCTTGCTGGCAAGACGGTCCAATTCCGTTGGTATTTCTCTGCGGATGTCAGCTATGACTATTATGGCTGGTTTGTGGATGACGTGCAGGTGTATTCCTGCGTGGGGACACCATCGGTGCCGGTACTGAAACTGCCTGCGAACAATTCACTCACAACGAATTACACACCACTCTTAGATTGGGCAGATGCCACACCAAGCGCGGATCACTATCAAGTACAGGTGGACGACAATGCGGACTTCTCCTCGCCGATAGTCGATGTCAATAATCTCAACGCATCCCAATATCCCGTGGCTTCGGCACTTACGGATAATACAAAGCACTACTGGCGCGTCCGTTCCTTCAATGCCGTGGATGGCACTAACGGTTGGTCAGTGGTCTGGATTTTCCGCACGGCAATGTTGCCTCCGGTGTTGTCCTCGCCTACGGATGCCTTTGCCTCGAAAGAACTGCGTCCCCTCTTCGATTGGGACGATGTGCCCACAGCCACCGGCTACACCATCCAGATCGCCAGGGATGCACTCTTCAAGCAGATCGTCCACACTGGGAATCCCATCGGATCTTCGTATGTTCCCACAGTAGACCTGCCCAAGGGCGGGATTCTCTTGTACTGGCGTGTGCTGACCAAGGGAGACAATGGTCCATCGCTGTATTCTGGTTATCGTTCGCTGACCACACCGAGCACTCCACCTCCCGCACCGGCTCTGTCTCTGCCTGCCTCGAATGCACTGGTCACGAATTACAAACCCACCTTCACCTGGAAGGCAGTCCTACCACCCGCAGGTACTTTCTTGCAGAACTACCTCATCCAGGTCGATGACAGTGCAACCTTTAATAGTCCGGAGGTCAACGATACAGCAAGCAATCCGACCTTTACTCCGAGCACGGATTTGGACTCCAATAGGAAGTTCTATTGGCGGGTGAGAGCGGTCAATACTCTGGGTGAAATGAGTAACTGGTCGACAGTCTGGTATTTCCGCACAGCCATTCTTCCACCCATCTTGAACCTGCCTGTGAATGATGCCACATCGGTTTCCAAAATGCCTCTGCTGGACTGGAGCGATGTGGTAGGCAACACAGGCTACACTCTGCAGATCTGGAAAACAGGACCGACACCGACCCTGGTCAAGACAGTAACCTTGATACCCAATGCCTCGCAATACCAATTTGTCACGGCTCTGCTGCCGAACACGTCCTACTTCTGGAAGGTGCAGACGAAAGCCACCAACGGTCCCAGCACCTGGTCTGAGGATTTCGATTTCACCACTGGCCCGTAATACATAAGTAGTTTCTGGTTCAAAGGTAAAAAGAGACGCATCTAAATTATGTTGAGGTGCGTCTCTCTTCCTGGTAAACATATTTGCGATCAGGGATTCATTGCATCGACAAGCAGTTCGCGCCCGATCTGTTCTGCAAGATGTTCGTTATCCTCTTCAAGAACTACCACGAGAACGAGTGGAGTTGCCTTCCAATTGGGTGGTGTCCCTGCAATAAACCATGTGACCTGCGATTCGTCTCCCGTTGCGTGCCCCGCATAAGACCAGTAATTCCGTCCATCCTTGATGAGCGATGTCGCAGCATCATTCGCATCCGATATTGGCAGCGCCTCGAAAGGTGTTCCCAGGGTTGGCAGCACAACCCATCCATTCTCCGGTGTGTCTATGGCGATCGCGATCCGTGGAGCGGGCACAATTCCCTGGTTGCTAAATGCCGCAGCTGCCAAGGCTGCCTGTAATGGGGAAAGGTGCAAATCCTTGTCTTTTGAAACCGACAAGGGTTCTGAAACCTGCATTTGTAGTTGCGGAGCGCGATCAAAGCCAAACGCTTCTGCTATATTTTGAACATCATTTTTTTCAAGGGGCTGATTTGCATGCATTGCCCGGGCAAATGGTTCGATCAATGTACCGATGGGATATAGTCCCTGTACGGCGCGATTGATGAGCGGCTTATCCGGATCTTTGCTCAACTGTGAACCGATCTCATCCAGGTGATTGGGATTGAATGTTGGATGTGACGACATGACGATGATTTCGCCCGTCTCTGCATTGAGCAAAAGGACGGCACCTTTATGATCGGTCATCATTTCGTCGGCGCGATATTGCAGATAAAGGTCGATGCTCAAGCGCATGTCCAATCCCGTCGGTGACATACCGTAGAGTAAGTGGTCCCACCAAATCGTGGAGGAGGGATTCCCTTTCATTCCACGTAGATACTCATCCATGGATGCTTCCAGCCCGGACTGTCCGTAAACAGGACTGTTGTATCCGGTGACAGGCGCAAGGTCCGGATAATCATATACGCGTGTGTAGCTGCCGGATTCTCCAACGGTCGAGGTGATGAGTGCGTTCGTGCGGTCGAGCAACATACCGCGCTTGACATATCGGTCTTCGATGATGCGGCGCGGGTTGTCAGTGCGGGTCAGCAGATCGGGCCCTCGGACAACTGCCCACCATCCAGTTGCAAGTGCGGAGATGAAAAGCCCAAGGGAAAGAAATGCTTCCAACGCGATATAAGGCAAAGGCTTCGAAAGCAGCGCCGGCTCTTCATCCAGATGGTTGCTAATGAGAATGAGGATTAACAGTGCGATGAAGGATGTGAGCAAGGACGATCCACCGTAGGAGAGGAAGGGCAAAGTCACACCTGTCAGTGGTAGGATGCGCAGGTTGCCGCCGATGATGAGCAGGGCTTGTATGCCGATGTACGCAGTAACCCCTGCAGCCAGCAACCTGCGGAACAGGTCGGGAGCGCGGAGTGCCACGCGCAATCCGCGGGTGATGAAAAGCCCAAACAGCGTGATCAATCCAATGGAGCCGATGAGTCCGGTTTCCTCCGCAACAGCGGAAAAAATAAAATCGGATATGGCAACCGGCACCAGCGCGGGACTCCCCAACCCGGGACCGCGACCTTCCACGCCTCCATTTGCAACCGCCAGCAGGGATTGGACGATCTGATATGAAGCTCCGCTGGGATCGTTCCATGGATTGAGCCATGAATCAATGCGGGCATGGATGATGTCTATCAGGTAGTAACCGGCGATACCTACAAAAACCAAAAATAATGCGCTAATAAGGACGATCCTGCGGCGTCCGGTCGCCACGTAAATAATGATGGTGTAAAGTGCAATAAAGATCGATGCCGTTCCAAGGTCACGCTGAAAGATCAGAAGAAGGATGGCGATGCCGCTCAATAGCAGTGTGGGATAGATCAACGCAAAGGCGCGCAGCTGGATGGGAATACGCTCCGCCAGATAGGCGGCCAGGTATGCAACCAGCAAGAGTTTCAATGTCTCAGAGGGTTGAAAGTATAAACCGCAGCAGCCCAGCCACAAGCGCGGACCATAACCAATGGGGTTTGTTCCAAAGATCAGTGTGAAGCTTGTGAGCGTGAGCCCCATTGTGAGGAGCAGGTACTTATATTTTCGCAGGAAATCCAGCGTGGTGGGAAGACGGAGCCCAAACAGGAATACGAACGCGCTAATGCCCAGCCATATCGCCTGTCGTGCGCCGAAACGCGAGTCCAAGCGCCAGACCGTCAGCAGTCCCCATCCGCTCAGCAACGCCGCTACGGGAAAGAGATAGGGATCGGCGTCCGGGAGGTACTTAATAATGGCATTGTGTGCACGGATCGCGATCAATGCCCACAGGATGAGCGCTAGCCATTGTGACCAGCGATAATCTGCATTCCATGTACGCGAACGGACACCCGGCGAGAGGGTGATGATGACTGTTTGTAAAACAAGAAAGCAGGCTGCCGCTTTGAGCAGATTGCCCTGAATGACCCGGTTCATTAGAGATATTTGTTGATCAGCAAATCAAGCTTTTGGCGCGTATCAGGAGGAATGACATCCTGGCGCGTGATCAAGGCCGTGGAAAGGGCGTGCCTGCAATCGCACCGGCGTTCCGGCCGAAGATTCTTGATGAAAAGGTTGATCGCTTTTTGTGCAAGCTCTGTGTTTTTATTGAGAGTATTGATCACCCTCTCGACCGTTACTGGCGCCTCACTGACATGCCAGACATCATAATCTGTGACGTGTGCCATGGTTGCATAACATATTTCCGCCTCGCGGGCGAGAAAGGCCTCCGGAGAGGCGGTCATGCCTATGATGGACATGCCCCAGGAACGATACGCATTGGATTCTGCCTTGGTGGAAAATCGCGGACCCTCGATCGTGATGAATGCTCCGCCTCGATGGGTTTCGCCTCCTGCCGCACGGACCGCTGATTCCAATTGATCGGAGGTATCTGCACAGAAAGGATCGGCGACGCTGATATGCGCCACCAGTCCATCGCCAAAAAAGGACCTTGCACGCCGGTGCGTGTTGTCATAGATCTGGTCCGGGATGACAATGTGTCCCGGGGCGTATTCTTCCTTGAGCGATCCGCAGGCGCTGATGCTGACGATGCGCTGAACGCCGATGGACTTCAATGCATAAATGTTGGCACGATAAGGGACTTCGCCCGGCGTGATGTGATGGCCAATGCCATGGCGCGCAAGAAAAGCGACGCGCAATCCCTCCAGCGTTCCCACCACAATCGGTGCACTCGTCCTGCCAAACGGCGTATCGATCATACGCTCACGCGTATCCTCCAGGCCCGGCATGGCATACAGCCCTGAGCCGCCAATAATTGCAAGGGTTACTTGTTCGGTCATGGGGACCTCCTAGAATGTTATGGACGGGGAAGGATTATCAGCATCAATGCCGATACCAAAGATTGTGTTTCCACATTTGAATTCGTCGTCTGTGATAATGACAGCATGTGTTGTCAATTTTTCCTTGTTGAGGAATGTTCCATTGGTGGAGTTCAGGTCTTCGAGCCACCACTGTCCATGATGATATACGATGCGGGCATGGTGTGCAGACATGGTCTCGTCGCTCATGGAGATGTCGCAATTTGTATCGCGCCCGATCAAGATCTCTGTTTGAGCAAAGAAACGCTGGGTCTCATTTCCCTGATAAATTCTAACGAATATGGTAATGCCGGGTATCTTCTGTTTTGAAATCCTGTCCCCTTGCTGTTGGAGGTCTCGCAACAGTGTTGACAGTGCCCAGCCCAGGAAGGCATAGAGCGCAATCGCCAGTCCGATGCGCAGTACAAGGACAACCGTTGCAATCATTTATTCGATTGGTCTTCGTCAGAGCTGTTCGATTTATCGGGTTTGATTTCGACTGTATTTTGATGCAAAACGGCCGTGGGTCGTTCGCTTCGGCCTACCTCTTTGTCGAGTGGAGAAGTGGCAGCAAGGTCGGGGCGGGGAGGTGGGTTATCCTGGCCGAAGATCAAAGCCACACCGGCCAGAGAGATGACATCGCCGGGATATAAAACCGTCTGGCTGGTCCGCTGCCCGTTGACGAATGTTCCGCCTGTGGAGTTCAAGTCGAAGAGGACAAATCGTCCCTTGATGGCGCGCAGTTGTGCATGATTTCGTGATACGCGCGGGTCGTCGATCACCAACTGGTTCTCGAGCCTACGCCCGATATTTACCACCGATTCATTGAGGGGGTGCACCTTTACTCCCTCAATGATGAGGAATGCATTTTCGGGGATCCCATTCTCTTCGTTTAAGTCTTCCGTAAAGGTGTTCTGCATTCCCTGAGTCTCCGCCATCGGTTCCAATTTATGCGATGCCAATACTCGAACTTCTTCTGCTGAATACGCATCATCCGTTGAAATGGTAATGGTTGGCTGTCCGGCAAATTTCAGCCCCACATCGCGTCCGGCCGTAACAATGATGTTTTTCAAGGCATCGATCGTAAGCTGTTCCTTCCACATTGGGGATGATTCTGTTGCAACGATCAGGGTAAAAACATTGGGGGCCAGTGGGCCATCATCCTTTTGTTGCACGATATTTTCCCTTACTGCCGTTGCAAGATGCTGGATGATGCGGTCCTCCAACTTTAAACCCGGAAGAATCCCCGCCAACTGATCTTCGACCAGTTTCTGTAATTTTGCTTCAAGTTGTTCAAGTCTCAACTTCATAGGGTCTCAAATCGAGGTTCTTGCCTCCAAGTATTATAGAGGCGAGGCGGAAAAACTGCAAGATGAAATGAGATTGCAGTTTTAGAAGGAATCAATGAGGTGTCCAGTCTGGAAAGGCTGATGAAGTTTTATCGTAATTAATACACCTTCTCGACGGTTTATGCCCAGCCTTTCGAGCAACCTAGTCAACCTTCGGGACGATTTTTCCAATTACGAATAAAACCTAATGAAGTTTTTGGTTGCAATTTGGGCAGATCGTCTCTTCCACCGATACTGCAAATCCGCAATGGTGACAGGTAGTAGGCTGAGCATTTCCCATGGGCGCGCCACAGGCGATGCAGTTGCCTTCGCCCACCGGATTGGCAGTTCCACAGAATTCGCACGTGATGCGGGAAAGACGCTCCGAGAGATGGAGCGAAGCGCCTGCGGCAACCACGGCCTGATCGATCACACTCCAAACCTTTTCGTTGAGTTGAATACTCTCGATATCCTGGGCGATATCGTCCAGGCGGCTCAGCAGGCTGAATGGATTGCGCAGCGCTGTCCATGCAGTTTGACCGAGGCTCGCCGCCACTCCAAGCCAGGCCTGTTGACCAATTTCCACCATGATGCCATCTTCAACGGTTTGAATGCCGATCGTCAGGGCGGTCTGTCCACCAGACATGGAGCCCATGCGGGTTGCGATCTGGACCGCTATTTTTTCCTTTGTGCCCATCACTTGAGCCTGCAGGTTCCCACGGTTGAATTCAGCCATGAGCGCGTGCGCGAGATCGTTGGGTTTGATGTTTCCGTGAAAGATTCGTCTGTCCATGTTTTCGATTATAATCCTTTGTAAGCGACGACGATCTGTCGTCGCATTCGATATCCTATGAATGTCTACGTAATGAAACAGATTTGGTTTAAGATGTCCCTGGGGATTTTCACGGTCACAAGCCTCGGCATGGCAATACTCAATTCACCAGAGCGGGCAGCGACGCATCAGGCGGCGTCCACTCCCTCTGGCGTGATTGTTACAGTCACGTATCCTGATCCGATCAATGTGCGCGGCGGCCCCAGTACCGTCCATTACCCGATTGTTGGCCAACTAGCCCCGGGAGCGGTCGTGCCTGCCTTGGGCATTTCACCGGGACATGAATGGGTGCAGATCGCATTTCCCCAAACGCCGACCGGAACTGGATGGGTCTATGCGGTGTTTATTACCGTCTCCGGTGGAGAGCTTCCAGTTGTGGAAGCGCCTCCGACTCCAACGCCGCTGGTCACTGCCACCCTTGATTTGACGCTCGCGGCGGCTTTCAATATTCAACCGACCCAAACGCGCCTTCCAACATTCACCCCGCCACCGCCGTTGACCGTGCCGCAGTTTACCGAGGAAAGCTCATCACATTCATCCAGCGTCTTTGGAATTTTCATTATTGGCCTGGGACTCATAGGCGGCACCGGCTTACTTGTTTCGTTCATCTTGCGGAAATAAATGCGAGGTGCGATTGCGCAATTCTAGAATTGTCCCTTTGCTGACGGCGATCTTTGGAATCATATTGCTGGGGTTGTTTGACCCAAACCAGCCTTCCGTTTTGGCGCAACAACCTACGGGCTCAATACCAACAGTGACGGGCACGCCGGAAGGACCTCTCATCCGCGTGGACCCAAGCCTTCAGCAGATACGAGTCTACGCAGGCCCCAGCTCTTTTGATTATCCTGCAATCGGTGTATTACTGGGGAATGAGACTGCACCCGCACTAGGGCGCGCCGATGGCAGGGAAGATTGGATTCAAATATATTACCCCGGAGTGCCGGGTTCGATCGGCTGGGTTTGGGCATTGCAAGTCGGTCTTTCACCGGGCGCATTGCTGCCCCTCATCGAGGTCCCACCAACGCCTACTCCAATTTCCACGCCAACCATAAATCCCACGCTCGAAGCGGCCTTTTTGGGCCGGCAGACGCCGACTCGTTTACCAACGTTCACGCCTCCACCACCCCTTGAGTTGCCTTCATTTTCTGATGCGCCGAATAATCAAAGCGGAATTCCCGCCGGGTTGTTGATCGTGAGTCTCGGAATTTTCGGTTTCCTTGGCGCAGTGATTTCCTATTTGCGCGGCAGGTAGGACAAATCGACAAATCATACAGATAAAAAAAAGAGACCGGATTTCCGGTCTCTTTTTTTGTTCATTGGCAGTTCCTAGTTCTGGCAGGAGCAGGAGCCACCACAAGCGCAGCCGCCTTCGTCAGAGACCTGACCGCGAGCCCGTCTCTTGAAAGCCTCCAATACGCAATGCCCAGATTGCAGGACGCCGTGGCGCTGGCGGGATTCTCTGAGACGGCTTTTTCCAGAAGAGGGACGGAGGCCTGAACCTGCCCCTCCTGCAGTTTGCGCATGCCCTCTTCCAGGGCCGCGCTTCCTGAGATCTGAGTCGCTTG
>JBGPNQ010000146.1:0-11739 GCA_041487615.1 Anaerolineae bacterium | reverse complement strand
TTGCGCGGGCGTCCCAGACGATGCTTTGGAAAGAAATCCATAATCAACAACCATTCGGTATACTTGAGATCGGTCGGGTAGGTTTGGGTGAATTTAGCCATTCTCCCATCTTACCCGACCATTTAAGAAACACTCTCTTAGATCTGGATACAACTGCGGCGGGCAATGCTCGCCGTTTTTTATATTGACAAGTTCAACAAAACCACTATAATCAATGTAACAATGGTTACATTTGCATGACCACCTGGATTCTCATCCACTACAAGTTACCGAATAAACCCTCGGCGCTGCGAGTCTATATCTGGCGAAAATTGAAGCGCCTGGGTGCCATCCTCCTGCATGAGTCAGTTTGGGTGTTGCCTGATCAACCGCGCACTGCGGAGCAAATCCAATGGCTGACCGCGGAGATCCAGGAAATGGGAGGCGAGGCATATTCGTGGAGAGCAAGCGCAGTGTTGGAACAGGATAACGAATCCGTCTCGCAGCAATTCAGCGAGCAGGTCGACGCCGTGTATTCCGATCTCTTGAAAAAGCTTGATAAGCCAAGGGCGGATTTGCAGGAAATCGCGCGCCAATATCAATTAGCCGCCTCACAGGATTTCTTCCACTCAAAACTTGGATTACTGGTGCGCAAAAAGTTGACGTCTCAACGCGGAGAAAAATCATGAAATGGGTTACATGGAAAAATATCGGTATTGATCGGATGGCTTCGGCATGGCTGATCCGCAGATGGATCGATCCGAAAGCCGAATTCCTCTTTATCTCGGTCGGCGAGAAAATCTCCCCCAAGCATGGCGAACCGTTTGATATTCCGGGTGAACGGTATTCACACCATGGGGGTCACTGTACATTTTATGCACTTCTGCACGAGCAACAGATCAGCGATCCCATCCTGTCGCGAATCGCACAGATCTTGGATGAGGCAGATGAGATCCAGGAAGTCAACGTTGAACCTGCCGCGCTGGGGCTTGATCTGATCTGTCGGGGGCTGAGACTGATCAGCAAGGACGATTTCGAGGCAATGGAACGTGGCAATTTGATCTACGATGCGCTCTACGCTCAATTGAAGTCAGATTCGCAGAAATAGATCGACGATGAAAATCCCGTTGTCCGCAAATATTCCTGTCATCATCTTTGTTTGTGAACATGGTGCGGCAAAAAGCATCATCGCCGCAGCGTACTTCAACCAACTTGCAAATCAGAGGGGATTGAACCTCGGAGCCATTGCGCGCGGCACAAATCCGGATTCGGAGTTGTCTGCAAAAACAGTTGAAGGTTTGCAGCGGGATGGTCTGATACCCACGGAATCTGCTCCCCAAAAACTAACACTTGCGGATGTAGAATCCGCTCAACAAATGATCTCCTTTTGTGAATTGCCAGAAGAATTTTTAGATAAAGTCACCTATGAGAACTGGAGTGATATTCCACCGGTAAGCGAAAATTATGAAAAAGCACGCGACATGATTGTTGCGAAGGTGAAGACCAGCAGGCTGGAAGAGCCAATATGAAAGTGTTTATCATTTCGGTAATTGCAATTTGCCTAAGCGCGTGTAACAAGATGGGACGATCGTCCTTTGAGACGGCAGACCCGGCGACTGGAGGCACAACCTTGAAATTGGTGCAGACCATTCCTCTCCCAGGCGTGGACGGGCGGATTGACCATTTATCACTCGATATCAAAGATCAACGACTGTTTATCGCGGCATTAGGCAATAACACTGTCGAAGTCGTCGATCTGAACGAAGGAAAATTAATCCACGCGATATCCAACTTTAGCGAACCTCAAAGTGCTCTATTCATACCAAGCCTTAATAGGATTTTTGTAACGAATGGAGGTAACGGCATTTGTGAGATTTTCGATGGTAGTTCGTTTGCCGAGGTTGGCCGTGTGGAGTTGTCGGGCGATGCTGACAATATCCGCTTTGACAGCAGCTCTGCATCTGTCATCGTTGGTTATGGCGATGGTGGATTGAGTATTATCGACGCGGGGGCTGGAAAAGCCCTGAGCAACATAAAACTGGATGGTCATCCCGAATCGTTTCAACTGGAGTCATCAGGGTCAAGGATATTTGTCAATATTCCGTCGGCTAATCAAATTGCAGAGGTGGATCGACTACAACAGAAGGTGGTTGCAAAATGGACGTTATCAGGCGCGTCTGCCAATTATCCCATGGCACTCGATGAAAGCCAGAATCGGTTATTTGTAGGGTTTCGAGCTCCGGCCAAGCTGGGGGTTTACGATTCTGACACAGGGAATTTGATTAGTAGTCTGGATAGCGTTGGAGATGCAGATGATATTTTCTATGATGAAGCGCATAAAATGATCTTTATGATCGGAGGTGAAGGATATATTGACATATTTTCGCAAAAGGATGCCGACCACTATCAACTTATAACGCGCATCCCAACTGCATCCGGCGCCCGAACAGGATTGTGGGCGCCAGAACTGAACCGGCTGTACGTTGCAGTTCCTCATCGCGGAACACAGAAAGCTCAGATCCAAATTTACGAATTGCAGTAGGTACTCCCTGGCTAAGAACAATGCGCCAGGAAAATTGTTCGCCAATTCCTCGTCTCAGTTTGAAAGGAGAAATCAAAATGAAATGGATTACCCGTTCGCATGTCCATGTTGATCGCGTGGCTTGCCCATGGCTGATCACGCGCTTCATTGATAACGAAGCGGAGTTTTTGTTCGTGCCTGTCAGCCAACTGGATAAAGTTGTCCAGGAGACAGGTGCGATTCCCTTCGACGCGCCCGGCGTCGAACTCGGTCACGGTTCGGACGGACGCTGTTCGTTCGAATCGATCATCCTAAAATATGGATTGAAGGAACCGGGTCTTCTGCGCCTGGCAAAGATCGTCCATGCCGCGGATGTTGATAAGGATATTGATAGTGATCCCATCGCACGCGGACTCGAAGCCATTGCATCAGGTTATAGCCTGCGCTTCCCTGAAGACATGGAAAACCTTGAGCATCAGTTTGAAGTCTATGATTCGCTGTACGCCTGGTGCCGATTGGAAGTGGCAAGAGGCAATAGATAATTTACAAAGGGACTCACCATGAGCTTAAAACTACAGGGGTATATTGACCTGCCCGTTCATGTGCAGACCGGCGGCTTCGATCACGCGGCAGTTCATCGAGGCAGGCAGTTACTGTATGTGGCGCATACATCTAACGACGCAATTGATGTTATTGATTGTGCATCCGACCGCTATTTGCGCTCCGTCCCTGATTTGAAGGGTGTTGCAGGCGCGCTTGTTTCAGAGAAGCGAAATCTTGTATTCACATCGAATCGTGGTGAGGATACTGTCTCTGTCTTTTCACCAGATGCAGAAGACAAGGCTATTAAAATTGGGGTTGGGATTCGCCCCAACGGGCTTTCCTTTGACTCAAAACGCGGACATTTGCTTGTGGCAAATGTCGGCGATCCGGATATCCCCAACTCATTCACGCTTTCCATCGTCGATGTATCTCAACAGAAAATGATCGCCAGCATTCCGGTGCCCGGGCGAACACGCTGGACCATCTTCGATTCGCAAGCAGATGTCTTCCATGTCAATATTGCGAACCCGCCACAAATCGTTGTCGTGGATGCGAGGAATCCCACGGTTATTGCAAAAACATTCAGCATCCCTGTAGAAGGTCCACACGGATTGGATTTGGACATGGAAGGTCATCGCTTATTCTGCGCCTGCGACGGCTCACAACTTGTCACTCTCGATGCATTCAGCGGAAATATTATGAGTCAACTGCCCCTGAGCGGTGTCCCGGACGTTATCTTTTACGATGCGTATCTCAAACATCTTTACGCTGCAGTTGGCAACCCTGGCGTGATCGATGTATTCCATACATCAACCATGCAACATATTGAAACCACGCCCACTGAAAAAGGCGCACATACCATTGGTTTTGATGCATCACAAAATAAGGTGTATGCGTTTTTACCCGAATCGCATCGAGCGGCCGTTTACCTCGATCTATAACCTTGGGAGCAATAGATGGAATCAAAAAAAATTACTGGTGAGGATCAAGAAGAACAGATGCCCGGCTCACGCGAGGTGTTTTTGTATTTTCTACTCCTGGGCTTCATCAACATCGGCGGACCGGTCGCCCAAATCACCATGATGTATAACAAGATGGTTGAGCGCAGCCATTGGCTGTCAAGGGATCGCTTTGTCAGGATCATGGGGTTCGCTCATATGCTACCGGGACCGGAGGCGCTCCAGCTTGCCATTTATGTTGGCTATCTTAAGAAAGGCATCCTGGGCGGAATCCTTGCGGGGCTGACCTTTATTATCCCTGGGGCGTTGGTCATGGTCCTGCTGAGCTATTTATACGTCACCTATGGAAACCTGCCGCAAGTTAATGATGTGTTATACATCCTGAAGCCCGCGGTGCTGGGAATCATTGCTGCGGGGATCATCAAGCTCGGTCGAGCCGCCCTCAAAAATGTCTGGCTGGTGGCAACACTGGTTGCGGCGGTTAGCGCAATGCATTTCTTCAAAGTTGACTTCCTGCTTGTTCTATTATCCGCCGGACTTACCTACTTGCTTTTCACAGAAGGACTGCCGCACTTGAAGCACACACCTAATGTGCTGCCAGCATTGATTGGTAGTTTGACAGGCACATTTGCATTGCTAGATAATCGTTGGCTGCAGATGGCGTGGCTATTTCTCAAAACTGGTCTCTTCAGTTTTGGCGGCGCCTATGCCTCACTCGCCTTTCTAGAGCGCGGTGCGGTGGATCAATATCATTGGCTGACGGCGTCGCAATTGCTGGACGGGGTTGCATTGAGCGTGGCGACACCCGGACCCCTTATGTTGTTCACCACCTTCGCCGGTTACCTGGCTGGCGGGCTGACGGGAGCAGCAATTGCCACCTTCTTCGTTTTTCTTCCTTCCTTTATCCTGGTTCTCCTGGGAGCAAGGTATATTGAACAAGTGCGGAACAATCGCTTTGTTCAAGCCTTCCTTGCCGGAGTCAGCGCAGCTGTAGTTGGTGTAATCCTTGTAGTATCACTTGAGCTGATCCCCGGTGCGCTGGTTGACCTGCCAAGTGTTATTATCGTGGCAGTTGTTTTTGCGATGATCACCTTCCTCAAAGTTGACGTAGCGCGGATGGCGATTGGCACAATCATCGTTGGTATAGGCTATGCCGTTTTGCACAAGGTCTGATAACCATGAATCCTAATTTTAATATCGTCATCCTCTTCTCCACCCGCATTATGCGTCTGTTTTGTTATGGATTTCTGTCCGTTGTGCTGGCTTTATATCTTTCCGAAGTGGGCCTGACGGAAAGGCAGATCGGACTGCTGTTCACATTCACGCTGGTCGGTGACGCAGGCATATCCTTGTGGCTCACCACCTCCGCAGATCGGTTTGGCAGGAAGCGCACCTTGATTCTGGGAGCGCTATTGATGGCGGGAGCGGGCATTGCCTTCGTTTTGACTCGCAATATCATCCTTTTGATCTTCGCGGCTGTCATAGGCGTCATCAGCCCAAGCGGGAATGAGATCGGTCCGTTTCTATCCGTCGAACAGGCAGGTTTGACACAACTTGTCTCGAACAAGAACCGCACTCAATATTTTGCATGGTATAACCTTGTGGGTTCTTTTGCAACTGCAACCGGCGCACTGACCGGCGGCTGGCTTGCACAGTTATTGCAGGATCATTCCTGGAGCGCACTTGATTCCTATCGTGTCATATTGATGGGCTATGCACTGGGTGGGTTCTTACTTTTGCTGTTATTTCTTAACCTCACAAAATCGATCGAAGTGGATGCAACGCAGGATACGACCACGCGCGTGCTGGGTTTGCACCGCTCGCGGGCGGTTGTGTTCAAACTCAGCTCGTTGTTTGCAATGGATGCATTCGCCGGCGGCTTGCTCGTGCAAAGCTTAATGGCGTACTGGTTTCATGTCCGTTTCGGAGTTGAATCGGGAACGCTGGGAAGTATCTTCTTCGGTGCAAATATTCTGGCAGGAATTTCAGCCTTGCTCGCGGTCCGACTTGCCAATCGATTCGGATTGATCAACACGATGGTGTTTACGCATATCCCGTCCAACATCTTATTGATCCTGGTTCCTCTCATGCCGACTCTGCCTCTTGCGATTGGAGTTCTCCTGCTGCGGTTCAGCATCTCGCAAATGGACGTGCCTACGCGCCAATCGTACACAATGGCGGTTGTGTCGCCCGACGAGAGATCGGCCGCTTCGGGCGTCACGGCCATCGCGCGCTCTGTTGGCGCATCCATTTCCCCTGCATTGACCGGACTGCTCTTCAGCATTCCATTATTATTCAGTGCACCATTCTTCATGTCTGGTGGGCTGAAAATCATTTATGACCTGTTACTCTATCGTGAGTTCCGTGCCGTAAAACCGCCCGAAGAAAATTTGTGACATGTAGGAGCAGGCAGCTGCCTGCTCCTACATGTCACAATCACACCGACAAATCTTCCAAATCCATAAATGCGCGCACAACGTTCGGATCAAAGTGCTTGCCTGAATCGGCTTTGATGCGACCGCGCACTTCGTCATGCGGCATTCCTTTGCGATAGGGGCGATCAGAAACCAGCGCGTCCCACACATCAATGACTGGGAAGATACGCGCCGAAAATGGAATCTCCATGCCTTTGAGTCCGCGCGGGTAACCGGTGCCATCCCATTTTTCGTGATGGCAATAGGGAATATCGATGGCGGGCTTCAGGAACTCAATCGGCTTCAGCATATCATAGGCATAGATGGGATGCTGCCGAACCAGCGCGCGTTCATCTTCCGTTAATTCGCCGGGTTTGAGAAGGATCGAATCAGGGATTCCCATTTTGCCGATGTCATGCAACAATGCGCCGCGCTTGATATGGACCAATGCGTCTCCTTCAACGCCCATCGAGCGCGCCAACCGTTCCGTCAGTATGGTCACACGCTGGGTGTGTCCCTCGGTTTCCTTGTCTTTCAGATCGAGGGCGCGTACCCACCCTTCCAGCGTTTTCTGATAGGCCTGTTCCAGATCACGATTGGCCTTCTCCAATTCGCGGTTGCTCTTTTGAAGATCGTCAAATAGCCGCGCACTGTCAATTGCCACTGCGGCCTGATTGGCAAACGCCTTGATGACCTCCAGGTCGCCCTGCTGAAAAATACCCGTCTTTGCCCGGTTGTCCACATAAATCACGCCGATCAGTTGATCCTTGATCTTCAGCGGCGCGCAAATAATCGAACGCAGTTGATAGGCCATGACACTTACTTGATTTTCAAATCGCGAGTCTTCCTGCGCATTCGTTGTAAGCAGGGGCTCGCCAGTATCCGCAACTTTGCGCACAATGGTCTGGCTAAAGGCGAATGCCTGCTCGATGAGGTTGATATGTTCAATGCCGCGCGCAATCTGCGGTCTCAGTTCTCCATTGGGATCGCGCAGCATCAGGAAGCCGCGCTCAGCGTGCATGAGAGCGATCAATGAGTCCATCACCTCCTCGAGCACCCGTTCCTTCCCCATGGATGAGTTGATCACGCTCCCAATCCCCATCAATGCTGTGAGTTGACTGCGCCTTCCGCTGAGCCGCTCACTAACTCGCTGCTCCAATAACTGGATCCCCTGCGATACCAGTGTAAGATCCTGTATCGCCGCCGAGACGAGCGGATTCCCGGTCCGCGTGAGCGTGCCAGCTACGGACATCAACATGGAATTGATGTCCTGGAACTGTTTTTGTAAGGATTGGATTTCAGAAGGTTGTTTTAGCATGGAAAACTCCGTTTTTGCCAGACCAGAGCCTTTTTCAATTTAAGTGTACTCGCATTCAGAAGACACTCAAGCGGCAAGTTATAATCTGCACTCATGGATACAACCACCTACCTGCGGCGCATTGGGTATCTTCAGCCCGTAAAACCAGACGCCCAGACGCTGCATCGGTTACAACGAGCCCACATGCTGGCCGTCCCATTTGAAAACCTGGATATTGGGCTAAAACGCCCGATTCACCTGGACAGTCAATCTTTGTGGAAGAAGATCGTCGTCCAGCGACGCGGCGGCTTCTGCTACGAGCTCAACGGGCTTTTCGCCGGGCTTCTGGAGGATATCGGCTTTGACGTCACGTATCTCAACGCCCGCGACTATCATGCGGAGGACGATACATTTGGCATCGACTTCGACCACCTGACCTTGCTGGTGCGCGCCGCAAACGAGTCCACGCGCTGGCTGGTGGATGTGGGTTGGGGCGACACGTTCACACAGCCGCTCGATATTGATAACACCGAATGGCAGGAGCAGGGTATGCGCGCCTATCGCCTGGAACGCTTTCGCAATGGTTATCAACTCTGGCAAACGGGATATGACCGGAAAATCGAAAGGCAGTATTATTTCGACCTCACGGCTCGCCAATTTCCAGTTGAGTATGAAGCGACTTGTCTGTATCACCAGACATCCCCGGAATCCATCTTTACGCAAAAGCGAATTATTACCCGCTTGATCGAGGATGGACGCGTCTCACTGGATAGCGGTCGCCTGATCATCACAAAAAATGGACAACGTTCTGAACGTCCACTTGAAAACGAAGAAGAGTTTTACAAATTGTTGAAGCAATATTTCGGTCTTGATCCATTAGACCAATTATTGCAGAGACGTGAAACCTTCACAAGGTCGATACCAAAGGAGTAAACATGACCCTTGATAATTATCTGGCAGAAGCGGGCGCATTGGCAGGTCTCGCAGGCGTGTTGGCAGGTTTCTCTCTCGCCGCGGTGATTCAACTTCTTACAGGAGGTAATGCCGGAAGGCTGGTCACAGCGGGAATTGTGGTTTTTTCTGCTGCATCAGTAATGTTTCTATATGCACTTCTCGTCGCTGTGCTATCGTTCTCTGCTGCGGCCGAATTGAACCGGGTACCGGAAGAATTGACCAACCTCGGAACCGTCGCATTGTTAATCACGTTTGCGGCAATCTATATGTTTGTCGGCGGAGTAGGTATGGCTGGCTGGATCCGCTCACGAACAGCCGGTATTCTCACAACGATCCTGGCTGTGATTTCTACATGTTTGATAACGTATGCAATTGGCTCCGTAATCTCCCTTTTTATGTAAGTATGCACGGAATCAAAAATCCTGCCTTTACATGGGTTTTCGGTGCTTTCAAGCGCATAGGATATATTGCCCCCGCTTAGTTCTGGACCGCAGCGAATGCTTTTCAATTCCTTTGCCTTCCTGATATTTTTTCCCATCGTAACGACGCTGTATTTCGTGCTGCCTCATCGATTCAGGTGGGCATTGTTGCTGGCGGCCAGTTGCTACTTTTACATGGCGTTCATCCCAAAATACATTCTCATATTGCTTGTCACGATTACGGTGGATTATTTTGCCGGGATTGGTATTGAGGCTTCCCAGGGTCGCAGGCGGTGGTGGTTGTTGGCCGTCAGCATTCTTGTCAATATCGGAATGCTGGCGTTCTTCAAATATTTCGATTTTGCCAACGAGAATCTATCTGCGCTCGTCGGGTTTCTCGGATGGAATTATCCGGTCAAAGACCTTCACATTATTTTGCCGATCGGATTGTCCTTTCACACATTTCAATCGTTGAGCTATACTCTGGAGGTCTACCGGGGCAACCAAAAAGCCGAACGACATTTCGGATATCTCGCGCTCTATGTGATGTTTTATCCTCAACTGGTAGCCGGACCGATTGAGCGCCCACAGAATATATTGCATCAATTGCATAAGGAGCATCCCTTCGAATATCAACGCGTTGCAGACGGTTTGAAGTGGATGGCCTGGGGAATGTTCAAAAAAGTGGTGATAGCTGACCGGATGGCAATGTTTGTAAACGCTGTTTATGATGCTCCCCACAACTACAACGGCCCAGCCCTCGCGGCGGCCACAGTGGCTTTTGCCATTCAAATCTATTGCGATTTCTCCGGCTATTCGGATATCGCATTCGGTTCCGCGCAGGTAATGGGCATCGCGTTGATTAAAAACTTCAACCACCCATATTTTGCAAAATCCATCTCGGAATTTTGGCGCCGCTGGCATATTTCACTTTCCACGTGGTTCCGTGATTACATTTTCTTTCCCATCCATCGTTATTTGCTAGGCAGGCGAAAACAAATTCCTGGCTGGCTGGTACTGTCCGCTCCACCGCTGGTTACCATGCTCATCAGTGGAATCTGGCATGGAGCAGGCTGGACGTTTATCATCTGGGGTGCATTGCAGGGACTTTACATGGTAGTTGAATCGATTTCATCCAACCTTTGGAAGCGAGCCGATTCAATCCACACTTCCTCCCGGCTGTTACAGGCACGAGACAGCATCTCAAGGCTGACAACCTTCCTCCTTGTGTGCTTTGCATGGATTTTTTTCCGGGCCGCCAATCTGCAGGATGCCTGGTATGTCGTCAGCCATCTATCTACTGGATGGAGTCAATTCCTCAGACAAGTGGTTGAAAACCTCAGCAATGTAGGATTGGGTTTGAATGACATATTCTTCAAGTCCGTTGCCCTGGTGACTCCCCTCAATCGAAATGAAATCCTCCTGACAGCGCTGGTATTGCTGGTCCTCGGTTTTGTTGAAGCGAGACAGGAGCAGGGCAACTTCCTGGAGGAAATAGGCCGAAAAAAAACACACGTCCGCCTTGCATATTATGCAATTCTTGTATTCACGATCCTGGCCCTGGGCACCTCGTACACGGGTGTGAAACAGGCATTTATTTACTTCCAGTTCTGAAAAACCTCGATGACCGATTTTTTTAAATTGCTAAAGAGCTGCGTTCAGGTAATGCTATCTGTCGTCATGATGGCTGGGCTGGTGTTTATCACGACCAAGCCTGATAAGCAGCACCTATATCAGGCAAGTCTGTTGAAAGCCAACCTTCTCGCAACGGTTCCTTCCCCGCGCATCATTATCTTTGGAGGTTCGAATATCGCATTCGGCATCGACAGTCAATTCATGGAACGGGAGCTGGGGATTCCGGTGATCAACGATGGTCTGCACGTGGCACTCGGTGTAGCTCCGTTGGTGGAAATCAAGCAATATATACGACCCGGCGACATCATAATCATAAGCCTGGAATACTACAACTTCACCGATGAAACAACATTCTATGGTCAACCTCAATATCTGGCAGACTGGATTGAACTATCCCCGAAAAGAATATGGGACATTCGGAATCCGATTCGCCAGATGCCCCTGATCTATACGATCATGCTTCAGAGAAAGATCAATCGTGAGCTGCAATACTTTTTATACGGATCTTCCTTGAATGTCACCCGTGGTTTCTACAGAGGCGACAAATTCAACGAATATGGCGATTTTATTGGACATCTCGGTGCAAACAACAATGCTCACTTTGAAATCGATAATTCAGTCTACCCGGTCAATAATATGGACGAGGCGTACGTTTTCTTGGAATCCTTCAATCAGTTCGCTCGGTCACAAGGTGCAGCCGTGTTTTATGAAGCGCAACCACATCGACAAACCAACTGTGATTTGACAGGGATAAAAAATATCAGAAACTTTTTCAATCGGCTGAGAAACAAAACCACAATTCCGCTTCTCACCGACCTGGATAATCTTTGCCTGCCCGACAGTTATTTCTACGACACGCCCTACCACCTTAACGAACAAGGTCGGGAAGTAAGGACGGAGCGGTTGATCGCAAGTTTGAAGTCCGCGCTTGGCCTACCGTAAAAGCAACGCCCCTCGGCATGAGGGGCGTTGCTCGAATTTACCTGATTTTGAACATCTGCATCAACTTCATCGCCAG
>JBGPNQ010000145.1:0-11857 GCA_041487615.1 Anaerolineae bacterium | reverse complement strand
AGTCATCGCTGGTATGCCTATTTCAGCGCCAATGGCCCTGATGGCACTGGTCCACATAATTTTGGTGGAGTTCGCATCGGCGGTACAAACTTCTGGATCGGCGATTACACGGTCGAACCGGAAGATGGTGGCGTGGGTGTGTTCTCACACGAGTTTGGTCACGACCTCGGTCTGCCCGACTTGTATGACACTTCCGGCAACACCGGTGGCGCTGAGAACTCAACCGGCTTCTGGACCCTGTACTCCAGTGGTTCCTACGGCAGCACGGGAAATCCCGCCGAGGGCATTGGTTCCAAGCCAATCCCGATGAGCGCCCTTGAGAAGATCCAATTGGATTGGTCGAACTATCAGTTGTTTTTCGCTGGTCAGAAGGCCTCTGTTAAGATGGGTCCCGCGAATGCCAACACCAAGCAGGCCCAGCAGCTCGTAGTGATATTGCCTGACAAGGATGTTGACTTCACGATCGGCGCTCCATTTGCGGGAAGTTACTTCTATCACTCCGGCGCTGGCAATAATCTCGATAACAATATGACGCGTGCAGTCACACTGCCCGCCGGAACAGTGACTTTATCCATGCAGGCCAGATATCACATCGAAGCTTGTTGGGATTATGCCTATGTGGAAGTCTCCACCGATGGTGGCGCCACCTTCCATTCCATCCCGACCTCAGCTTCAACCAGTGACAACGAGAACGGCCAGAACTTCGGCAATGGAATTACCGGTACATCAGGCACGCCAAAGGTCTGCGATCAGTTCGGGACACCGGTCTGGGTTCCGGTAACAGCTGACCTCACTCCTTATGCGGGCACGACCATTCAGTTGCGCTTCCGCTACTGGACGGACGGTGCTACGGTAGGTGATGGCTTCTCTGCCGATAATATCGCTATCACGGGCGGTGCCACTGATGGCGCGGAGACCGACCCAGGCTGGAGCTATGCCGGCTTCGCGCGGACGACCGGCACAACCACCGTATCGTTCTTCAATGCCTATTTTGCCGAGTTCCGTACCTATCAGGGCTACGACAACGGTTTGAAGACAGGTCCCTATAACTTCGGTTTTGGAGATACAAAACCGGATTGGGTTGAGCACTTCCCCTATCAGGATGGTCTGTTGGTCTGGTACTACGACACATCCTTCGCGGATAACAATGTTGGTGACAATTGTCTGTCCGGTCGTTGCGGTGGCTTGTTCCTCCCTGTCGATGCGCATCCGAATCTCCTGCTCCGCCCCGATAACGGTAGGGTTTGGCGACCGCGCGTTCAGTCTTACGATTCGACTTTCGGCCTCGATAAGACTGACAAGATCTGCCTGCACACAAGCAGCACGGTTTCTCAATGCTATGGTCCGCTGCCCGCCAACCCGCTGTTCGACGACACCCACAGCTACTGGGTTGAGCCGAACCCAGGCATTGGTAACTTCGGTTGGGCGAGTGTTCCGCTGCCCGGTTTCGGTGTTACGATCCGTGTGAACAGTATCTCTGCACAGGGCACGTTCATGCAAGTGACGCTGGATCACAAGTAAGTCGTTTTCAACAAAGTAGGAAATGTTTCAAACATCCCCGCAGAGATCTCTGCGGGGATGTTCTTATATGAATTCTATATGGCGTTATCTTTTTCTTGCATTCACGAAATAAACTTTGCTCAATTCAATTATCCAACCAAGGAGATAACAACCATGACCCTTTATTTACAATCTTATCCGTATCGTCAGATGGCTCGACGCGCGATGCACAGTCGTGAGCGGATTCTCGATATCAACATCCGCGAGGAAGATGATGCTTATATCCTTTCCGCGCTTGTGCCGGGACTCACTGCCGAAGATCTGAACATTCAGGTCCTGGATGATGTCTTCCGCATCGAAGGTGAATACAAGGCGGATGAGCAGGGCTATCTCGTCCGCGAACTGCCGAACGGCTCGTTCAGGCGGACCTTGCGCCTGCCATCCGTTATCGACGCGGATCACGTCGAAGCGAAGATTGCCGATGGTGTCCTAACGCTGACTCTGCCCAAGGCAGAATCCGGCCGCCCGAAGAAGATCAGGATCAAGTCCAGATAAGGAATGGATCCTTTATCCTCCAGGCCCATGCAAGTGCATGGGCCTTTTTTTATCTTCTGGTGAGGCGAATGTAACTAATTCTAATCATGCCTGCGAATTTTCTAAGTATTTTTTAATGTCTGTACCAGCAGTGCAAACTAGACTGACATAAGAAAGTTATGCTGGTTGGAATTTAAACGCAACTCAGCGAATTGCAGGGCCAATTCGTGCAGATCACCGGTTCACCATGGTGTCGAAGTTTGCATTGTCGGCACACATTTCTTTTATTTAAAGGAGGAGGCATCATAAAGAAGACCTAACCATGAGATGTAGCTGCAGCGATTTTGCCAAAGATCATTTAGTTTTTTGAATTGGAGGAGAAAACCATATGAAACTTAAGACAGTATTTGCTCTGATCGTTGCGATGATTCTGTTGGTTGCGTTAGTGCTACCTGCAAGCGCGCGGCCGCCCCTGCCTGAGGGAGGCATGGCCAATAAGCGCTCGGTGACCCCGGACGTTGCCGGCTTCGATAAGCAGCACGGGCCGCATTCACAGTTCGAATGCAACCTGACGAGTAGTGGGGCAAACACGAACCTCGACTGTGACGATCCGTTCCCGAACAATGAGCCAGACATCGAGGTTAATCCTGCGAACCCGCTCAGCATGGTCGCCAGCTCAAACGATTATGGATCGTGCTGTGACCAGTTCTACACAACATTGAATGGTGCGGCCACATGGTCAACCGGCAACATATCAATCAACAATCCTCAGCAAACAGGCAGCGATCCTGTAACGGTGTTCGACCGCAAACATGGCACGGTGATTCACACATCGCTGAATTATTCATTCCAACGTCCGACCGGTGAGGCCTGTCGAGGAGATCTGACTGTCTCTATCTCGACCGATGGTGGTATCACGTGGCAGCCTGCGATCGTTGTTGACTCGGGGGTTGGGTGCGATCTCTCGAACGTGCAACTCTTCAACGACAAGGAGTGGATCGTCACCGACAATAATCCATCATCACCGTTCTACGGCCGTACCTATCTCACCTGGACCAAGTTCGAGTCCGCCTCCGGTGCCTACGTCAGGTCCGCGATCTTCGAGTCGCAATCCGACGATGGCGGCAAACATTGGACGAAAGCGAAGGAGATCTCTGGCTCGAGCGCTAGTCTCTGCACCTTCCAGACGTCTGGTCCGTCGGGCCAATGCGATGAGGATCAGGCTTCCTCACCGACGGTGGCGCCGGACGGCACCGTATACGTGGCATTCATCAACAGCCAGAACGATGCACTTTGGGAAGCGGGCGATTTCTTCGAGGACCAGTACCTCGTGGTCAAATCAACCAACGGCGGCAGAACGTGGTCGAAGCCGACGTTCGTTGTCGGGATGGAGGATGGCTCAGTGGACTACCCACTCAACGTCAACGGCCGGCAGACGCTGACCGGCTACCAGGTTCGCGTCTGGGGTGTTGGCAACCTCGTCGCGAGTCCGATCGACGGGAAGCTCTATCTGGTCTTCAGCGATAACCGGAATGGGACGCATGACTCAGCCAATCCGGTTACGAACACAGATGTTTTCCTGATGACATCCTCGAATGGCAGTTCGTCGTGGAGCGGACCCACACAGGTCGACTCGGGAGCGGGCGATCAGTGGTTCCCATGGGTTGATGTGGACCCAACGACTGGCATGATTGGCATTCTTTACCACGATCGGGGCGCCTCGAACGGCGCGTTATACAATACAGCTCTTGCGGAGGGGACACCCGGCTCGCTCGTGAAAACGACAGTTAGCACCGTTCCCTCAGACCCAACCCATTCGCGTTACTTCCGCGCCGGAGTTTCCGGTTGTGAAAATTGCGCGACCTTCCACGGTGACTACATCAACATCTCCTACGGCCCGGACGGAAAGGCTAATATGGTTTGGACAGACATGCGAGACCCGTCCGATCTTGCTGGCTTGTTCTATCAGTTCATCTACTACGCTCAGCGGTAGGGGCGCAAAGTCATGGGTCTGTGAGTCAAATGCGTACTGACCGGCAGATCGCCAGACCACCGAATTTTTTGTTCGGCGGCTTTTCTTTTTTACATTTGGAAAGGAGGTATTGCCAATCCCAAAATTCAGCAGCATCGTGTCCACATCCGCTATTTTCAGACTATCAGAGGAGATGTAGTTTATGAAAGCAAAGTGGTTGCGTAAATTGATGAGCACGACATTATTGCTCATTATGGTATCTAGCAATACCCTGACTGTTGCGGCTGCTCCGCAGCAGGCAGGCGGTTCCACTCGGCAGATCCCGGCTGGTGGCACAACCAGCATCAGGGCGAGTGCTCCTGGTGCGGTGGGTATTCAACAGCCAGAATTCCGGCCCAATTTTGAAACTGATCAAGGGGATGGAGCAGGAAGCGTCGACCGGCCTCGACCCGAATTCAAATGGAAGCACGGCATATTCCCGAGGCGTCCACTTGACGCACCAAAAGTGAAGTCGAGCAATGTGGCGGGCTCGAACCCCGAGCTCACACTCAGCTTTGACGGAATGAATCATTTCGACCAGCGGTTTGGTGCCAATGGCGGTAACCAATTCTCGCTTGAGCCACCTGATCAGGGACTGTGTGTCGGCAATGGCTATGTAGTCGAGGCGATCAACAGCGTCATTCGAGTGTGGGATACAAACGGCAACGCGCTGACCGGCGTTGGAGATCTGAACACGTTCTTCGGGTATCCCGCCGCCATCAACCGATCCACAGGCGAATATGGGCCTGACGTGATCGACCCTCAATGCTATTATGACCCGGACAACAGCCGTTTCGTTGTCGATATCACGACGCTTTTCCACGTGGGCACAACAGCCGACTATAACGGCAAGAATTCGATCGATGTTGCCGTTAGCATTACGGGCGACCCAACGGGTGTTTGGACGATTTATCACGTCCCCGCCCAAAACGATGGCACGGATGGGACCCCCAACCACGGCTGTACCCTCGATGGTTCTACTCCGGGCCCCTGCTTCCAGGACTATCCACACATCGGCGCGGACAAGTATGGTGTCTACATTTCAACCAATGAGTACGATCTTTTCGGACCCAGCTACAATGCGGCGCAGGTCTTTGCCTTCTCGAAGAATGAGCTTGCTGCACACCCAGGTTTAGTCAATGTCACACTCGTTGAGAACTTGCAGCTTGCAGGTACGCCGGGTTGGACCGTCTGGCCTGCCACTTCACCTGCAGGGGAGTATTCAAGGGAGGCAAATGGTACTGAGTATTTGCTTAGTACGATTGCCGGTGATGGTTCTGAAACGGGCAACCCAACTGGCACCGCCCGCTATATCGGACTCTGGGCGCTGACCAACACCAAATCACTTAACTCAGGCTCGCCTGATCTTAGAATCCTGAGTCGGGCCATCAGAAGCGAGACATATGTTGTTCCACCCAAATCTGACCAGAAGGCGGGTGATGTCCCAATGGCCGACTGCCTAAACGATACGAGCAATCTCTACCCTGAATATGCCATTTATTTCCCGGATTACACAGGAACCTTTGGTTGCTGGTTCAATTTCCTGGATCCGCCTCCTACCTGGCAGCCCGAGGTCGAGACGAACATTGACTCGAATGATTCGCGCATGCAGCAGGTCTGGTATGCAAATGGCATGTTGTGGGGATCAGCCGACACAGCCGTTAATGTGAATCGTGAGATTAAAGCAGGCATTGCCTGGTTTGCGGTCGACCCGGAAATGGATCGGTGGGGACATCTGAATGGCGAAGTCAGGAATCAGGGCTATCTTGCTCTTGCCAACAACAACCTAACCTATCCAGCGATTGCCATGGGAAAGAATGGAAAGGGTGTGATCGCATTTACCGTCGTCGGTGAGGATTACTATCCAAGCGCAGGCTATGCAACGATCAATGCCAATGGCAGCGTTGGACGCATCCATATCGCTGCGGCCGGGCTGGGTCCAGATGATGGTTTCACCGGCTATAAGGGCTTCCAATACTTCCGCCCGCGCTGGGGTGACTATGGTGCAGCCGTCACTGATGGCAACAACATCTGGATCGCCTCTGAGTACATCGGTCAGACATGTAACTATCAGGAATGGTTCCTCGATGCTACTGCCGATTTTACCTGCGGAGGCACTCGAACAGCCTATGCTAACTGGGCTACCTATATAAGCAAAATTCATCCATAAGCGCAGGTCAGTAAGAACTTTGGCCGTGCTGCAACAAATTAGACATGAGAGCCTGCCTTCATCAAGGCAGGCTCTTCACTTGGTATCGTCTTTCTCTTCCGATTATGGAAGCGTTCGAATTTCGTTAGGCGGCTTGACATTGCACAAGCCAATCAACTCTTTTCCATCTGTATGGTAGGCATACACCTGATCGTCAGCCATCAGCAAGATCTGGTATCCCGGTGTATTTGGATCTGCATTTTTCGTATTTGCTATTGGACAGCCTAAGCTATCGTACGGCCATCTGGCCGGAACTATTTTTAGCAGATCGATTTCATTGACGCTCACATGTAGCCGCTTGGCAAGATCTTCCCTGGCTTGTTGAGTCATACCTTGAAAAGCGGCATCCGGCGTCGCGGTAAGCGTAAAAACTGTGGAAGATTTGGGAGTTGCTGTAGTATTGGTAATGACGACTGCACCTATGGTGGGTGCCGGCAATTTTGGAAAAGGGGTGTCCTCAGAAGAACTCGAGACAGGTTCCTGTGATGGGGGTTCCTGAGGATTGGATGGAGTGTTCTCCAAAGCTTGCTCACCCGCCTGAGACACACCACCACAGCTCGCCAGCACAAGCGCAAGCAGGGTCAAGAGCGAAACCCAAAACACTCTCATAGATCGCCTCCTTCTGAAAAGCATGCATTTCCAGCACGCACAATCTTACACTAGACGATGCGAACAGAGCAAAGGTTCCCCTGAAATTCTAATGAAATATCTATTTTTCGCTGTTATTTTATTTACGCGACATCGGTAGCATTGGCGTATCATTTCATCAAATCACAGGAGATTACGACCATGACCCTTTATTTACAATCTTATCCGTATCGTCAGATGGCTCGACGCGCACTGCAGACCCGTGAAGGCACTCTCGGCATCAACATCCGCGAGGAAGACGATGCTTATATCCTTTCGGCGCTTGTGCCGGGACTCACTGCCGAAGACCTGAACATTCAGGTGTTGGATGATGTCATCCGCATCGAAGGTGAATACAAGGCAGATGAGCAGGGTTATCTCGTCCGCGAACTTCCAAACGGTTCGTTCACACGGACCTTGCGCCTGCCTGCCGTTATTGACGCCGATCACGTCGAAGCGAAGATTGCCGATGGTGTCCTAACGCTGACTCTGCCCAAGGCAGAATCCGCCCGCCCGAAGAAGATCAGGATCAAGTCCAGATAAGAAGCAGCAAATCCGAAACCAGGTCCGTGCACATGTGCGCGGACTTTTGCTTTTAAGCGAACGTGTATAATTCATCCCATCTTACTCTGGAGAAAATCTGTGCGTTTACGATTCGTCATCCTCTTCGCGGTGATCGCGGTGTTTCTGAGTGCTTGCGCGGCACCACAGCCCTCCATTACATCCACTCCCCTGCCGACCGATACTGCGGTTCCCGCCCCTACATTGAGCCCCACACCGATAATCCCCCTGGCAGTGCTGATCGTTCCTGCTGACCTCGATCCTGAAACATCCAACCTTTACCAGAAGACAGTCTACGACCTTACCCAGGGATCGGGATACCGCTTTCAGGTGCGGAATACTTTCACAGCCGCTGACCTTGAGCCGGGATTGCAGATCGTGATCGCAGTTTCCACAGACCCTGGTATTGCAGCCCTTGCTACCGCGGCGCCGCGGGTTCAATTCCTTACCATCAATATTCCCAACATGGTCGCAGGTGGAAATGTCAGCGTACTTGGAAATAGCTCACAGTCAGAGCTTGCTGCTTTTCTGGCAGGTTATACGGCCGCGTTGGTCACCGACGATTATCGAATTGGCATGCTGATGCCCAGGGATAATGGAGATGCGATTCGCGCCTTGAACGCCTATGCAAGCGGCATGGTTTATTATTGCGGTGTTTGCCGCCCTTTCTATTACTTCAATTGGACATTCCCCCAATATCTTGATATCGGCGCCGATGAGGATAAGAACAACTATCATGCCTACGCCGATATTTTGATGATGCAATACAAGGTACGCACGATCTATCTCTACCCGGATATTTATACGGACGACCTGGCGAACTATATCGGTACAACAGGTGCGTACGTTATCGGAACCATCAGTCCGGAGCAGAGGCCGGCGGGCTGGGTAATGACCATCCAGCCGGATGTGATCAAGGCGATCCAAAACGCGTGGCCGCAACTGGTCAATGGACAGGGAGGCATGACGGTTCAATCTCCCCTTGGGCTGGCAGATGTCGACCCGGAAATTCTCTCTCCGGGAAAACAGCGCCTCGTCGAACAGACTCTCAATGATCTGGAGGCAGGTTATATCAGTATAGGCACAACACCTTGATTTTTCCAGAGTATCGCACAAAACACCAACAGCTAGTATGCACCGTCCCGAAGGTTCAACTGACTCACCGGAGTCTTTCACCGGACCCTTCGGGACGTTCTGCGTGACGTGAATAATTTAAACCAAAACTCCCGTGCTCGCGGGAGTTTTGGCAGCGATGACTTGCAACAAACAGAAGGAGAAGGAGAAAGAAAATTACAAAGTTACGCTGACAGCGGCGGTCAATTTTTCGCTTCGATGTCCATGACCGAGCCATGCCATGGCCTTTACAACAAGAACGGCGGGATTGACAGGTTTGACGAGGCATTCGTCTGCACCTGCACGGTTGGCTTCCAGGATTTCATCCACCGTGTTTGCAGAGATCAACATAAGGATGGGAGCGCGGCAGGAAGAGCGCAATCCCTTAAGCAGGCTGGTACGTTGCTCCTTTGACGCCTGGATATCGATCAGGATTAACGATGGATTGATCAACGTGGCGCTCTGGACTGCGTCTGAGATTTTCAACTCGGAGAGGGCGATGCAATTTCGTTGGGAGAAGAGGACAGTCCAGGTTGTTACATATTCCGGTTGATCGGAAATGATCAGAACAATGTGAGCGGTATCAACATTTGTTTTCCAGGTAACCATAAGAACTTCCTTTCCGTACTCATCTACTTGACGGTATCAAACCCAACATGTTACACTCGGAACGGTCATAAATTTTTCGAAAGGAGGCGCAACCGATGCTCAGGACGATCTCTACCCAGGTAACGAAATTTGCCAGTGGTAGTTTTGATTCTCGGAGTGCGCCTACTCATCGTTAGATTACACGCAGTGTAGACTACGGCCACGGTGCACTCGCCCGTGGCCGTTTTGATTCATGCGCGGTAATGGGCAAATGCCTGTGACCGTTTTTTTTATTTCCCTCACCCAATCGTTTGGTGAGCATATAAGGAGAAATCATGTTCGACATACAGACACAATTATTTGAAGGTGTGGACGTTCGCTTTGGACCGATCGATCACGACAAGGATGCAGAGATCGAGTCAAAATGGACCCATGATTCGGATTTCATGCGCATGATGGAAACATCTCCGGCGCGTCCCATGTCTGCTGCGATGGTGAAGAAACAATATGAAAAACTCGAAAAGGATATGGATGAGAACAAAAACCAATATTACTTCGCCATCCGTGCCAAGGAAGACGACCATTTGATCGGCAAAGCTGTTGTGCAATGGATCGAGTGGGCGAACGGCAATGGTTTTCTTCGACTGGGTATTGGCTCAGCGGAAGATCGCTGCAGGGGTTACGGCACACAGGCGCTGCGTATGCTTCTGCGCTTTGCATTCGCCGAGCTGAATTTGTTTCGTGTCAGCGCGATCGTGCCCGAGTACAACGAAGGTGCCATTGCGCTTTTGAAAAAGTTTGGTTTTGCCCAGGAAGTCTGTCGGCGACAATCACTTGAACGTGATGGGCGTCGTTGGGACATCTACGTTTTCGGCTTGTTAAAAGATGAATGGCAGAATAACCCGGATGGGCATCCGCGACAGGCGCAGGCGTAGTTTGAGAGCAGATGAAGACAGGAGGAAGTGATGAAAGATCTATTTCGCGGAGAGTTAGTCCGCCTGACATCCGAGGCACCGGAGACATACGCCAAATCGGAAGTCCGCTGGCAGCGCGATTCAGAGTTTGTGCGCCTCGCCAACAGCTCGCCTGCCGGGTTGTCTTCTGAAAAGAGCATCAAGGAATGGGTAGAGAAACAATCTGAAAAGGGACCTCAACCCGAACGATATCCTTTTAGTGTCCGCACGCTGGCCGAAGATAAACTGATCGGCTTCTTCGGGCTCTACGTGGATTTGATCCACAGTGAAGCGTGGGTCGGCATCGGGATCGGCGAGCGCGATTTCTGGAGCAAAGGCTACGGCACGGACATGATGAAGATTTGTCTGCGTTATGCCTTTTTGGAACTGGGAGTCGAACGCGTATCGTTGGGAGTGTTTGAATACAATCCGCGCGCCCTGCGTTCCTATGAGAAGGCAGGTTTCCGTTTGGAAGGTCGCACGCGCAAAGATACACTGCGCGATGGAACACGATACGATTCCTGGTGGATGGGTATCCTGCGCGAAGAGTGGCTTCGACAGAATGGAGAGAACCAATGAACGATGTTCTTAAAGGAGAGCTTGTGCGCTTATCCGCGTATGACCCGGAGGAAATGAGCAAGGCATTTTCCCGATGGAACCGTAACTCGGAATACTTTCGTCTGCTCAATTCATCGGCACGCCCCATGCAATCTCCGAAGATGGCAGCGACGTGGATGGAAAAGGAAGTAGGCGAGATGTCGCCTGCCAGTTATTTTTTCACCATCCGAACACTCGAGGATGACAAGTTGATTGGCGAACTCGGGCTGGACGTTGTGACATGGTCCGGTCGCGATGCCTATGTCGGTTTGGGCATTGGCGAATCCGAATATTGGAGTAAAGGATATGGCACAGACATTATGAACGTTCTGCTGCGATTTGCCTTTGCGGAGATCAACCTGCGACGCGTTACGTTGAGCGTCTTTGAATACAACCAGCGCGCGATCCGCTCCTATGAAAAAGCTGGCTTCCGCCATGAAGGCCGGTCCCGTCAGCTTTTAAACAAGGAAGGCAGACGCTGGGACATGCTCTACATGGGTATTCAACGCGAAGAATGGTTCGAACTCAACAAGTTAGCTATTGACGCCGTCCCTCGCGTTGGAGAACTGGATAAATAGTATGAACACAAAATTATCAATGAATGAAACGGTTCTTGACCCAAGCCTGAGTTTGCGTCCGGTTAAAAAAAGCGATGTGGAAGCGGTGGCACAATTGATTCTCGATGTCTGCATCGCAGACGGTGACCCAACCATTACATCCACTGAAGACGACATCAACCGTTTTTGGAGTTCCCCGGATGTCGACATCGAAACAGACGTATGGGTGGTCGAAACAAAGGAAGGCAGGATCGTCGGCTATCAGGAATACTATAACCGTCACGCACACGCGGCTCTGGTGGGCGATGGTTATGTTCATCCCGAATTTCACGGGCTCGGCATCGGCACTACGATGTTGCGGACTCTGGAAAGCCGCGCCCACCAGGAAATGGAACTTGCCGAAGCGGATATTCGTGTCTTCATCCGTAACGGAGTGGCGGGCAATGATACCGCGGCCTGCCAATTACATGAGAACGAAGGCTATGGAGCGATTCGTCATTCATGGCACATGGAGATCGAATTGCAGGAGGCAGCGCAGATCCCTTCATTTCCTGAAGGGATTGAGCTACGACCCTTCATCCTGGAGGAACATGATCACGCTGTCTTT
>JBGPNQ010000144.1:0-11912 GCA_041487615.1 Anaerolineae bacterium | reverse complement strand
TGGTGATTACGGAACTCTTCCTTGCCTTGTGTGTTGCCGGGTTGGGTTGGCTCTCTTATACCCAGGGATCGCTGACACTGATCTATTTATTTCTACTGGGAATTGGGATCGCACGCGCCTTCAATGACCCTGCCTCCTCGACACTTTTGCCTGAGACGATTCCGCCGGAACTGTTTTCCAGCGCCGCGCCGTGGAACAGCAGTGTCTGGCATTTCGCCTCCATTACCGGACCCGCGCTTGCCGGCCTGCTTGTCGGCTTTTTCAACTCTGTGACCTTTATCTACGTGTTCGACGCGCTGGCCGCGATCACGTTTTGCATTCTGCTCACTTTGATCAAAGGCAGGCGCCTATCCCTGGCACAAAAATCCGCAACCCTGGATTCGTTGAGCGAAGGCCTGCGTTTCATGCAGCGGACAAAGGTCATTCTTGCCGCGATCACGCTCGATATGTTCGCAGTACTCTTCGGCGGCGCCGTGGCCTTACTGCCCATTTACGCGACCGATATCCTCAAAGTGGGCGCACAGGGACTTGGACTGCTGCGGGCCGCGCCCTCGATTGGCGCTCTGGTCATGGCATTCCTTCTTGCACATTTGCCGCCCATGAAAAATGCAGGGAGAACATTATTTCTGGCGGTGGCGGGCTTTGGTCTGGCAACCATTGTGTTCGGCTATTCAACCTGGTTCTGGCTTTCCATATTGATGCTGGTTATTCTGGGTGGACTCGACAACATCAGCGTGGTCATCCGCAGCACACTCTTGCTGACGCAGACGCCCGATGAAATGCGCGGACGCGTGTCCTCGGTGAACAGTGTTTTCATCGGCGTATCGAATGAACTGGGAAGCTTTGAATCCGGGTTTGCCGCGGCGCTGGTCGGCCCTGTCCTTGCAGTGATCCTCGGTGGGGTCGGGACGATCCTTGTCGTGCTGGCTGTCATGCGCATCTGGCCCGAAATGGGTGCACTGAAAACATTGGATGTGCCCGGACATGAACTGGCTTGAACGGCTCAATGTTTCACACATGAATGTATAATTCCAGTATTAGAGGTGATACATGATGAACAATCGTCAACTGGCAGACACGTTCACGCTCATCGCAAATTTATTGGAGATCAAAGGCGAAATTATTTACAAGACGCTTGCCTATCGCAAGGCATCCGAGAGCTTGATGGGGCTTGGACGCGAAGCAAGCGAGTATTGGAAAGAGGGAAAACTGGAGGACATCCCCGGCGTGGGGAAAGCAATCTCTGAAAAGATCGACGAACTCCTTACAACAGGGAAACTTGGATTCCTGGAGAAATTGAAAAAGGAAGTGCCCGAGGAATTGGCGACGTGGTTACCCGTCCCCTCGCTTGGACCGAAAAAGATCGCCATGATCTGGAAGACATTCGGAATTACTACTTTGCCTGAACTGGAGGCAGCCGCCAGGGAAGGGAAGCTGCGCGATTTGCCAGGCATGGGCGCAAAATCAGAATCCGCGATCCTGGAGGGGATTGCTTCGCTCTCGCGCAGGTCGGCGCGGATTCCGCTGGGGCACGCCTATCCGCTAGCGATGGAGATCATCGGGCAGCTCATGAGCGTGAAGGGAGTCGTCGACGCGGAACCAGCCGGAAGTCTGCGAAGGATGCGTTCCACAGTCGGTGACCTGGATATTCTGGTGGCGGCAAAAGATTCAATCGCTGTGATGGATGCGTTTATCAAGCTGCCGCGCGTCAACCGGGTATTGGGAAAAGGTCCAACCAAATCGAGCATCGAATTCAACGACGGTGTGCGCGCCCAGGTATGGGTGCTTTCGCCTGAAAAGTTTGGCACGGCGTTGGTGTATGCAACCGGCTCCAAGGATCACAATGTCCGCTTGCGCGAGATCGCTTTGGCAAAAGGTCTATCATTATCTGAACATTCATTTTCCAAACTAAAGGGCGGAGATGAAATCTTCTGCACCACTGAAGAGGAAGTGTATGAAACACTTGGCTTGCCGTGGATACCACCCGAGATGCGCGAAGACCGCGGTGAGATCCAGGCGGCAAAGGCGAATAAACTCCCGAAGTTGATCGAGGTCAAGAACATCAAAGCCGACCTGCAAACACATTCAAACTGGAGCGATGGAAAACTCACCATGCTCGAGATGGCGCAGGCGGCGGCGAAGCGCGGTATCAAGGTCATTGCGTTCACCGATCATTCGGTGAGCCTGGGTGTCACAAATGGCTTAAGCATGGAAAGACATAAAGAGCAGGCTGCTGAGATCAAAAAAATCCAGAAGAAGCTTGGCGACAAGATCACTGTGTTGCACGCCAGTGAAGTGGAGATCAAAGCGGATGGCAACCTTGATTATCCCGACGAATTTCTGGCGAGTCTTGATCTGGTGCTGGCATCCCTGCATACATCCCTGCGGCAGCCGCGTGACAAGGTCACGCAGCGCATCATCAACGCCATCCGCAATCCGCACGTGGACATCATCGGTCATCCTACGGGGCGTTTGATTCCCGATCGGGAAGGGGCGGACCTCGACATGGACGCGGTGCTCAAGGCGGCGGCAGAATCTGGTGTGGCATTGGAGATCAACGCCCATCCGTCCCGCCTCGACCTGGACGATGTGCATGCGCGCCGCGCCAGGGAACTGGGAATCCCCATCAGCATCAACACGGATTCACACTCCGATAGCGACTTCGATATGCTGCCCTACGGTGTTGCAACCGCGCGCCGTGCCTGGATCGAAGCCAAGGATGTCATCAACTGCTGGCCAAAAGATAAATTATTGAAGTGGCTGAAAAGCAGAGGATAAGGCATCATGGACATGATTAGCCGGTTAATAAATAGAGTCAAGAAAGTGAGTTAAATATGCTAAACCCTTTCGGTCCCCAACGAGAACCCGGTCTCTCGTCCTACGTCAATCTGAAGAAAAGAATGCTGCAAAAAGTTCAGGCAGCAAAGGTTAATGATCAGATTTTTCAGGTCGTGCAGAACGCTTTTGAGGCTGCATTGGGAGCAGAAAACATCGTGCTCAGCCGCCCGGAACGGAAGCGTTTGTTCGCACAGATTCTAAAGTCCGTACTGGAGGATATGGTCAAGAAACTTGATGATCGCTCCAGTTCCGCCTGAATATGACCGCCCTCAAGTCGTTCCTGTTCCTTCTTCTCGCTCCAGGTATGGTTGCAGGCTATATCCCACTTGGGCTTTTGCGTGCAGGTCCACGGGTGGAAACGGGTGTCCTTGCATATCTTGCGTTTCCGCTTTGGTTGATTGGCGGAATTATTCTTTTATGGAGTTTCTGGAATTTTCTCCATGAAGGACACGGCACGCCGGCGCCCATTGACCCACCCAGGGAATTGGTCGCAGTCGGATTCTATCGGTATGTCCGTAACCCGATGTATGTGGGGATACTGGCAATGAACATCGGTCATTTTTTGTGGTTGGGATATTGGAATCTTTTGATATATTCAATCCTGGTCCTTATTGTTTTTAATACTTTTGTGTCCTATTATGAAGAGCCAACTTTGAAACGAAAATTTGGTGCGACGTACGAAGCGTATCTCAAGAAAGTCCCGCGCTGGATTCCACGATTTAGATGAATGTAGTGTAATGAAATGACCGTCTATAAATCCCTGCTCTATCTTATTTTTGAGGCTGGTCTCTTCGCTTTGTATATTCCTCTTGTAATACTCCGCACTGGCCCACGCGTAGAAACAGGTGTTATCTCCTTCATTGCCATTCCATTCTGGCTGATCGGCAGCCTGATGGTTTTGTGGTGTTTCTGGGCTTTTACGTTTACGGGACGCGGCACCCCACTACCGCTGGACCCGCCAAGAGAATTGGTCGCAACCGGACCATACCGCCTCGTTAGAAACCCGATCTATGTGGGAGTCTTGTTGATCTTTTTAGGACATTTTTTATGGTTTGGATATTGGGCGCTGTTGATGTACACTGTGTTGTCGTTTATCGGAGTTCACGCTTTCATTGTCTTATATGAAGAGCCGGCCTTGAAAAAGAAATTCGGCGCGGCGTATGCAGAGTATCTCAACAATGTTCCCCGCTGGATTCCGAAGTTCAGATAGGATTTTAGAGCCTCAACTCTGAAATTATTCTCCCAACAGAAAGATTCTCAAAAATGAATTTCATCGGTGAGATCGCCGCGCTGGCGACAGCTTTTTTCTTTGCCCTGACGGCATTGATATTTACCTCCACCGCACGCGCGGTCGGTCCGCAGGTGACGAACCGCATGCGTCTGATGTTTGCATTGATCTATCTTGTAATTCTTAATATCATTCTTTTTCGCGAACCGCTGCCGTTCTCAGCGGGTTCTTCACGCTGGCTCTGGTTGAGTCTTTCTGGAATCATCGGTCTTTCCCTCGGCGACGTGTTCCTGTTTCAATCGCTGATTTCGGTAGGGACTCGCCTTGGAAGTCTATTGTTAAGCCTGGCGCCCATCTTTGGTTCGATCATTGCCTGGATATTCTTTGGCGAGACGCTGACGCTCTTACAAATCACTGGCATCCTCCTTGCACTGGCAGGGATTGGCTGGGTGGTACTCTCTCATGAGGAGCCACCCGATACACCTCACGGCCATACACGACGCGGCGTGATCTTCGGCGTGCTGGCAGGGTTGGGTCAGGCTGTTGGGCTTGTCCTCTCCAAGCAGGGCATGTTCGGGGAGTTTTCGCCGTTCCAGGCAAATGCCATCCGCATGTTTGCCGCCGTTATTTTTACCTGGACATGGGCTACACTTGATGGAGGAGCAGGGACAACATTTAGGGAACTGCGCGGGAAGCCGCAAGTCATGGGTTTGCTGGCGCTCGGCGCTTTGGTTGGCCCGGTACTTGGTGTATCATCCTCCCTGCTTGCAATTCAACACGCTGAAATTGGAGTAGCAAGTACTCTTATTGCGCTGACGCCTGTGATTATTCTGCCGATCAGCTATTTCGTTTTCAAGGAAAAGGTTGGCTGGCAGGCCATTGCTGGGACGTTACTTGCTATTGCTGGAGTTGCAATCTTATTTCTGGCATAAAATGAACTCGATTGAAGTAACAGCAAGGTGTGTTTTGGGCGCTGGATCACTTATCTATGCGCCGTTTTTCCAAGCAACTTGGGCGCCGCAGATCGTTTGAATCTGAAAACACGGATCATAGATGATAAATTCAAGGAGGTTGCCAGCATGACAGTAGGTGACACCGTAAAATTCAAGGATGGCTTATATACAGATGAAGTAGGGGCAAAATATAAAGTGCTGGAAATCAACGGAGATAGGGTGGTAATTGAGTTTATATGCCCGCTACCCATACCACCTCAGTCTGTAGCAAATGTGAATGAATTGGAGCTTGCTGAAATAAGTAGTGGCAAGAGAAAACGAAACACGGAGTTTTAGTGATTTATTTCAAATAATGGAGTAGCATCAGATTCGTCAGTACCGTCTTTTAATGCTTCGGCGCTTATGTTCCACCATCTATATCCCTGTCTGAAATAAAGATCATCTGTTTCAAAAGATGCATTCCGATACGCCTCACTAGCCCTCGAAACACTTGTTGACCAATCATAGTGCCCTGCTCTCTTTATATCTTCACGCGTGGTCACATCTAAAGCAAGCTGTAATGCATTCACCAAACTAATCATAAATGCCTTATCTCTTGATTGGTCTTTAGTTAAACCTAAATTTTTATCCATGTAATATAGGTCTTCGATATCTTTTTCACTGCATGGTATAAAATAAGTCGTAATTTCTCCATTACTTTCCTCCACATGGACTCCCGGCGTAGAAGTAGTTCCTTCAAATACTGGTTGATTATTAATATTTTCCAAACCGTATATCTTGTCAACGGCAACAATATTTATTTTTGTGGGTACAATTGTTTTTTCTTTCCACCCTTTGGGCTTGTCAATTGCGAGTTCAACGCTATTGCTTTTAGCAACCATTATTTTAATGGAATGTGCATCTGGGTCTGCGGCATATTCTTCAAATGTCATATCCTTATCACTAGGAAAGTCTGATATGTGCTTTACCCACAATAATTTTTGGAGATAGGTACTGAATGTATCTTCAGGACTGTTGTTGCCGTCAATTGGTCGCACAAATTCCTCAAGATATTTTGTGTGCATTTCATATGCTCTATTTATATTAATTGACGTAATTGGGGCTTCTGGCCTTTTTTGCAAACCTTCACTGAGTGCAATTGAAAAGGGAAATGCCCCTATCCCTTCCACATCCCCTGCAGTATTTATCGGCGAATAGGGTATAGCTTCTTCAGTATTCGCTGGAGTCTGTGTTATTAGGGCATCAGGAGTAATAGTCTCGATTGTCAGAGTTTCTCCATCAGCTAGAGTCGTGCTGACAATTTTCTCTGTAGGAACAGGAGTTGCATTTCTGTTCGGAGCAACGGCTGACGTACAGCTGGCCAAAATCATCGCTGCTATAAGGGTCGCCTGTGTTAATTTCCCCCGAACATTGTTTCGGTTTAGTATATCTTTCATCTATACCTGTGGACTTCTTAGATACAATATACTTCCAAAAATTAGCAGGAATATTTTATCATTTCTTATCCTTTATCGATCGTGTGACTTATAGTGCCGATCCTTTGTTTCCATCAAAACAAGGGCTATCATCATTGAGTTAACGAAGAAATCCTCTTCTGTTCCGGTTCTAAAAGGCTCGTTCTCCTGGACATCTTTGAGCCGTCCGAGTGCTGAGGTGAATTCCGAATCGTATGGAATATCTGCAAACATAAGTCCGGCGTACAACGGATTTCGTGGCTTCCTTACTGAGTACCTTTTGACGCAACTGTGACCTTATACTTTAAGAGGGGTCAGATATCCTCAATAGACTCCTTATCCAAGCTTGGCGACCCTACATCCCGAGGCTTTCACACCGCCGCAGCCTCATCCCCGATTAGGCTGCGGTGTGGCTCGATCATGGGCTGGAATATGCAAAGACTATGGCTGGCCGATGTGCAGCGCGCCGATAACTACCTGGGAGGCGGATGATATCGGGTCGCCTTCTGTCCAGGCCATGAAAAGTGTATCCGCCGAAGCAGCAGTGGATAAGCCCGAACTAGAAAGATTGGTGTTGGCATTGAAACCGCTTGCGGGAGTATCCAAGGCCCAGGTTCCTGTCTGCGGATCGGATGCCAAATGTCGCAGCTGAACATTAAATTTGCCTGTGCCGTCATCCTCGAGCCAGGCCACATAAGGGACGTTCCCAACAAATGTGATGATGGGCGTGCGGGCATCGTGGTTCTGATCCACATTCAAACTCGCGCCAACATTGAGGAAACTATTACGCGTCGATGTGTCCAGACGGGAGACAAAGACCTGCCACTTCCCATTTGGACCGATCTCTGGCCAGGCCATCCAGGGGACAGCCGATTCGCCCGCCGTCAGAGTTCCAGCCGCCATCGAGGCATTCTTGGCGTCTTTCAGCGGATTGATGTTCAAGGCGCAGGTGGTCTCATCATTCGGCTGGCAAGGTGGAACATTAATCCATTTGAAACCACCAGGAGTGTTGGCGTCAGCTACGCCGCGTGCGGTGAAGATACGGCTAGGCCTGTCGCGCCCCTCTTCATGCCAGGTGACCCAAGGAACGGCATTGCCGGTTTCGGCAAAGACTCCGCTTGGGTGCAGGGAATTACGAAATGGATCCACATTCAAGGTTGGTTCGCTCGCTTTGAGTATGCCCACCGGTTCCCAGCGGAAGCCCCCAATCACATTCGCGTCACCGTTATCATCCTTTATCCCTTTGGCAACAAAGATTTGTGTAGCAGTTGAATTGATGGAAGGTTCCTCCCATGCTACCCAGGGAACGGGTGGGCTGGCAGGATCACCTGAGCCGGAGAATATAAAGGGATGGGAAGCAGGGCGGTTCGTTTGGAGATTCAAGCTGGCTTCACCTCCACCACGATCCTGGCCAGCCTGCTGCCATAGTCCAGTCGCGGCATTGAAGCGGCTGGCAAAGATCTGTGAGACATGCTTGAAGCCAGGGCTGGGTTCAGACCAGGCTACCCAAGGTACCGCGCGGTTTTGGCCCGCGAACGTGATGGATGGGAAATCGCCCACCACGTTGACATGGATGTTCAACGAGGCGCCGCGCGCCTGCAACGACTCGCCACTCAGTTCACTGACGAAGATCTGACGCGCGTTCCCTGCCGAATTCTCAGCCCATGCTGCCCACAGGCCATGCACGAGGTCCGCACTGGGGGTGCCAATCGTCAGAGAGGCATTCTGGGCGGCCTGGGTAGTGTCACGGTTTAGCACCCCAAGCTGGACGAAGCCGCTGCCTGAGGGCGCAGTAGTGGTCGCCTCCGGCGGTATCGGGGCGGCGGGCTCTGTTGGCTGAACCTCGGCTGTCGGAGAGTCTGCACTAGCCGCGGTCGGCACAGCGGGTGCTGTGGTAGCCGGGGCGGCTCCGCCACAAGCAGATAGCAATATGGTCAACAAGATCAGGAAAGAAATAGATCTTTTCATTTCAGGTTCCTTTTTGCATTCATATGGCATTGTGCGAAAGGCCCACTATCAAGCACGCTCGTACCTCCAAAAAATACGCGGCTTGAAAGAGGAACAGAGTTTGAATAGTAGGGTAAATCCAGAAAATAGGTGGCGCTCCAGAAGTCACTCTATTATGGATTGATCGGTTCTGTGCTCGCATCAATGGAGATGAGGAACTTCACGAGTGTAGTGCGGGCTGCGGGATCATCAATCACGTCTGTCCCACCCGCGTTACGATGGGTTTCGTTTTCCAGTACGCAGTCCAAGGTCAGACAAGAACCGTTGTGCAGGTAGGGCGGGAATGCCCAAATGCTGAGGAGCGAAGGCGGATTGAAACCAAGCGTTCCCAGAGCTTGCTGGTTATTGGCTGTGTGCTCGATGGGGTTTGCCACATCGAAGGTGCCTACTAGACGCAGGAAACGGGCGAGCTGGCCGATGGGCGGCTCCGGAGCCACACCGGCTGTCACAGTCTCAGGGAATGGAGATACCCGAGCGAAATCAACCTGAGCCGTGGACCACTTTGGCCCGCCATGACACGCCTGACAGTTGGCCTGGATAAATAGCTGCCGGCCCTGTTCCAACTCAGCGTCGGATCCAACGCCGTTGTAGGGAGAAACGGGCGAGTCAATACGGAACTTAACCCAGGCTACGATGGCATCCCAAGCGCCAAAACCATCCACGTGGAGTTGGATGCGATTCGCATTGGGTGGATCGAAGGACTTAACATTCGGATCGGGATCGGCGGTGCCGTTTTGAACGATTAGGCCTTTCCCTCCCGAAACACCGCGGATGTTCAATTCAAAGTCTTCCAACTCGTCGAAGATCGCAGAATAGTTAAGGACGCGCTGGTTCTCGTCAGGGTTGGCTGCGCTGAAGGTTCCGTTTAGTGGGATGGTCTTACGCGGACCAGAGGCGAACTGCCAGATCACGCCGTCACTGAGTCCATCCGGATGACAACTGGCACAGGACTGCCAGCCTTCGGAAGACATACGCTCAGCCGCGCCCTCGTCGAATTTACCGCGCGAGGTATTGAAAAGGTAATTACCGAGCAGGAATTTGGCCGCGTCAGAGCCGGGAGCCGGAAGGTCGGCGGACTGAATTGTGGCAATAGTAGCCTCTGGCGTCTGCGTCAGATCAACGACGCTCACATCCTTCGAGATATAGTTAAGCACATAGGCACGCGTATCAGCATTGTTTACCACCACGCCGCGCGGATTTTTTCCCACTTCGATAGTTAAGACACGTATCGTATCGCCATCTGCAGGGACGCTGACCACGGAAGGCACGCCATTATTATCCAAGGTGATCTTGACCAACACATCACTGGCCGCAGAGACTACATAGCCATCATTTGAGGCATGTTTGAAGGCAATCGCCCATGGGTTAGCTAAGAACAGTTTAGGAGTGAAAGTTTGAGCCTTGACCGCTGCCTGTAGATTGATTGTGCCCCCGGGCAATTCTGCTTTGGCAGCCACATCGAACACGGAAAGGAAAGCCTGGGTATCCACATTAAACTTGACCGGGCCCTCAGGTGAAGCTGCGACATTAGGCAGATAGCCGCGCCCATTTTTCAAGACAATCGCCTGGAGTTGATTGGGATAAGCGAATGTTGCGTCTGTTTCTGTGCCACCGAAAGCCGTGCGATTTGCAGCGAAGCCGGTCTCGCGAGCGGACAAAGGAATGACACCCTGAATCTGTGTATCATCAGTAGTGGATAAAACGAAAACCTTACCCTCGCTACCTTGATCCTGCATCGGGCCGCCAGAGGCGCTAGGCTGTGAGAGGAACTGGGTAACGTAAACAAACTGTGATCCCTGTCCGCCATTATTGTTTGTGACGGCTACGCCGCGCGGCTGGATGCCTGGAATGTTGATTGTCCCGATGACTGAATTGTTGGCAGTATCTATGATGGACACACTGTTCGAGGCCAAGTTAGCTACGTAGGCGCGTCCCCCATCGGGAGTCAGACCAATGCCGTATGGCTCAATGCCGACAGCGATGTCCTGTACTTTGGTGAGGGCAGCCAGATCGACCACCGAGACCGTTGCGCTACCCTGATTGGTCACATACGCGCGACGATTATCAGGGCTGATGACCACACTGCGAGGCTGCTCTCCAGTTTTGATCTCGGCCAACTTTGCATTGGCATCAGCCGCCACGTTGATCACGGACACCGTGCCGTTTAGTGTGTTAGCCGCTACCAAGAGAGCATCATCTTCACTGATCGCGATAGGGCTGGAAGAACTCGGATTCCTGGCAATGGTTCCGCTGGGCGAGGGGACAGCCTGAGTATTTGCCACGGGTGCTCCTCCAGTGGGAGTCTCTTCAATCACAGGTGCAGGAGCACTTCCGCAAGCCTGTAAGAGCAGCAACATAACAGTGAGTACAATACTAATAAAACCAAACCCCTTCATGGTTCTCTCCTTCCAATCCTCTAAACGCAATTAATCACATCATAAGAAAAATTCCTTCGCACATTGCGTGCTATTATATCCATATTTTGATTCCCCTGATGTGTGTTTAGTCCATCTAAATTTATTGCGTAAGCTGTACTTTAAGCTTGACCAAACATATCATCCATCTCACTTGATGCAATCTTATTTATTGGGTTAATGATATGCTCACGGCATTTACAAAAAGCCATTCATTTTTCTGTTGACATTTCCCTATAACTTAGCCTTAATCAAATAGACAACAGCAATACTCCATTGAACTAACCGCAAGGTTTGTTTTGACGACAAATTTGTCTCTAGCTGACATATTTTTTGCCCACTCGATACAAATAAAACAGATCGTATGAGACCCAATCTGGGGCAGGCTTCATTGCTTGTCCCAGTTTTCTATGACAAATGACACATGACGCGGGGTAGAAAAGTCACTATAGTAATGATAAGTCATCAAATTTATCTTTTTAATGTTAGGCAGCCTAATGTCGGCATTAATTTTAATGATTAGGCGGCGAAACACCCAGTTGGGCGGCTATATCACCTACCTCCAGCGGACAAAGCGAGATACAACTGTTCGCAAGACGATAGGGAAAGGAGGAGCTAAGCAATAAAATTCTCGAAACGAAATCCTAATCGATATCCATATATGCTTAGACTAAGGAGAACTGACATGAACAACAAACCCATTCATCGTTTCTTGAGATATGTTCTGAGCGCAAGCTTGCTGTTGGTGCTGATCGCGCTGAATCTTCTGGTGACGGCGACTCCGGCCGCCGCAGCAGCTGAGACCCTCGTTGAGCAGCTAAGTGTGAACTCGACCCAGACGACCCCGAGTTATTCAACAAGTACTTTGACGTCAGGGGTAACGTATAGGATCGAGGTCAGTGGATTCTATGTATTCGCATGTTGCGGTGGTCAAGCAGATGCCGAGTACGTTACATATGATGGCTTCGCGACACACGGTGACCCGGGGACGCCGGGTGCAAATGACCTGCTTGTCGTG
>JBGPNQ010000143.1:0-11931 GCA_041487615.1 Anaerolineae bacterium | reverse complement strand
GTATGGTGGATAAGACTCTTTAGAGTTGAAAACGGGTCAAAATAAGCTAGTGTGATTTGTTAAGGTTGAGTGTATCACAGGCATACGGGGCGTGCACGCCCCGTATGCCTGTGCGGGCGCTTGGTAATCCAATGCCTGATGCGGACGTTCAAAATTGTAAAAGTTGAAATAGTTTGCTAACTGGTGATAAGCCTCCTTTGGGCTGTCGTACTCATTCAAATAAACTTCCTCGTATTTGAGCGTGCGCCAAAGTCTTTCTGTGAAGATGTTATCAAGAGCCCGCCCGCGACCGTCCATGCTAATGCTGACATTTGCATTTTGTAAGCGCTCCAAATATCTGGGGCTGGTGAAGTGGCTGCCTTGATCGCTGTTCCATATTTCGGGCACGGCTTGTAAGAGAGCGTTGTCCACGGCCGCCAGAACGAAATCCAGTTCAAGGGTCTGGCTGAGTGACCAGCTGACAACATAACGTGAGTACCAATCCAGGACAGCGGTCAGGTAGAGCCAGCCATATTGCAGTCGAATGTAAGTGATGTCTATGCCCCAAATATGATTTGGATGTTCCGCACTGACATGCCTGAGCAAATACGGGTAAATCTGGTGTTGCGGAGCGGGTTGGCTCGTATTGGGACCTGGTACAAGGGCAAAAATGCCCATTTCGCGCATATAGGCCTGTACGGTCGGACGCGAAACGCCTATTTCAGGATATAAAACCGCAGTTATTTTGCGGGAGCCATAAAACGGATGGGCCGTGTAGATCTCATCGATCCGTCGCTTAATCGCCAGTTCACGCGGCGAGGGCGGCACAGGTTGATAAAATAAACTTGAGTAACTGATCCCAAGCAATTCAGCCTGCATTTTGAGAGGCATTTGCGGATTGTCTTTTTCTAGCATCGCCAGCCGCTCTGCCCTACTCAAATTTGTACCCAGATTTTTTTTTCAGCCAAGATAACTGAGCGCTCAGACGCCCGATCTCGGCATATAGTTCATCAACCTGTTTTTCGTGTTCAACTTCTTTGGCGCGTTCACCTTTATGCTCGTCTTCAAACAGATGCACAAAATCTTCAAGCGCCTGTTTTTTCCATTTGTGGATTTGGGTTGGGTGTATGTTGTTCTCAGTTGCAATCAGCGCAACGCTCTTGTCTTCCCGTATTGCTTCCAGAACGATCTGCGCCTTTTGGCTGGCTGTTAGTCTTTTTCTTTTGGGCATCGGTTTTCTCCAGAAAGTGCACCTTAATTATGCCCGTTTTTGTGTCTAAATTCCCTTATCCACTATAGCCTTCTTCAACGACTTGAATACGATGTTTGAGTTCTTCGCGCCTTAATGCCAGTTTCTTTGCTTTTCTTTTGTATGCCTTATGCATAAAGGGAAAGCGATTGAAGAAAGAATATCCTGAAAAAAGCTTGAGTATATAGGAATTAAGTGCTGTGAGGATATAGCTGAGAATAATAATTGGAAATACTATCAACAATCCCAGCAAGATGAGAGAATCAGCACTATTCTGCTGCTGAAACAAAGCAGACGTTTTGAAGATAGGGTCAAATACTACGAGCGTCGCAAGCATCAGCGTAATTGATGGGACGACTGCTGGTGCAAGATTGTTATCTCCTAATAGAGACAACAAATTGGTAAATATGTTCATTTTACTTTTCCTCCTTACACAGCCTATACCATGTTCATCAAGATTTGGCTGACTGCACGTAGTTATTTTACTCTGTTTACATCCCCAACCACTTTCCCGCCTCGCGCGCCAAATTCCCCGCGGGACCCTGGCGGGCGGTGCATTGTGGCAACGATTCGAGGAATAATCGTCCGTATTGTTTGGTCAGCACGCGGCGGTCGAGGATGGCGACCACGCCGCGGTCCGATTGGGTGCGGATGAGTCGCCCGAATCCCTGGCGGAATTTCAGGATGGCTTCGGGCAAATAATATTGCTGGAAGGAATCTTCATACATTTCCGAGCGCGCCGCGATCAGAGGATCGGTGGGCACATCGAAGGGAAGTTTTGTGAGCATGACGACCGAGAGCGAATCGCCGGGCACATCCACGCCTTCCCAGAAGGATTTGGTCCCCAGCAGTACGGCGCGTTCCGTTGCTTTGAACGATTCGAGCAGCGCGTTTGGCGAGGCGCCATCGCCCTGTTCATACACATAAATATCCTCCCGCGCCAGCGCACCTGTGATCGCCTGGGCGGTCTTCTTCAGTGCGGCGTAGGAAGTGAACAATACGAGCATCCGTCCGCCTGTGGCTTTGGCGGTGCTGATGATCGTACGGTCTAGCATCTGCTGATAGCCATTGGCATTCGGCTCGGGGATGTCACTCGCGATGTACAGCAGCGCGGCACTTTCGTAATCATAAGGTGAGCCAAGCTGCATCTCATCTGCTTCGTCTGCACCGAGGGTATTTCGCAAATATTGGAATTCGCCATGCGCGGTCAATGTAGCAGAGGTCAGGATCACAGCCTGCTTCTCATGCCATAAATATTTCTCGATCAATGGACCGACACTCAGCGGAGCAGCATTCAACGAGAGCCGGTTTCCATTTGGCTGGACCTCGATCCAATAGACCTGGCCAGTATTTGGTTTGCTGATCATGCCGCTGACGTTGGTTTCGGCTTCGCCGAGTCTGCGCGCCACATTGCTGATATCTGCCATCACGTCCTGCAAATTATCGTGACCTTCCGCGTACAGATCGGCGGTAGCTGTATATATTTCTTCGAGCGCCTTGAACAACATGCGGATGGAGGAACCCAGTGTATCCCAGGCGATCTCGACCTCTTCCCAATACTGCAATGTCCGCGTAGAAGGGAGGACGCGGGCCTGCCAGGCGTAATTCGATTGTGGTTGTCCTTCGCGTTGCAGCCGCGCGAATTCTGCCACAACATTGAAAAACTCGCGGTTCATCTGTTCGATGCGGAAAGACATGTCGGTGGCATGGCTGACCTTTTTCTGCAGCAGCCCAAAGTCTGAGGGGCGAAGCGCATCTTTCGTCTCAGTAAGCAAATGTCCGAGCACGCCCGAGGTCGAGCCGCCGATCTCCTTCGTCATGCGCTCGAGATCATTTTGATTCAGTTTGAATGACAACGCGTTGGTTGTAGCCGATTCGAGGTGATGTCCCTCATCGATGATGAGATGCGAATATTCGGGCAGGACCTTGCTGCCTGTGGCGATATCCGATAGTAGCAGTGCGTGATTGACAACCAGCACATGGGCAGATTGCGATGCGGTCTTGGCGCGATGGAATGGACATGCGCCACCTGTGCGCTTGATGCAAGTTTCCGTCGTGCACGCATCATCCTCTGCCGACATGCGTACCCAGACCTCGCGCTCCGCAGGACCTGTGAGATTCAACTCGCTGCGGTCCCCGTTCTGATTCGTCATCTGCCAGACCATCACCTTTGCCAGCACCCGCATTTCATCTGCAGTGCGCGGACCGAAATGACGAAGGTTTTCCAATCGACGCGGACATAAATAATTTGAACGTCCCTTCAATACGGAAAAGCGCAACTCAAGATTGAGCGCCTGGCATAAGTTCGGAAGGTCGCGTTGAATGAGTTGATCCTGCAAGTTAATCGTGTTTGTGGAGACCATGACGCGCGTATTATTTTGGAGCGCGAACAACGCAGCAGGGACGAGATAAGCAAACGATTTGCCCACGCCCGTCCCCGCTTCGACCATCAAATGACTGCCATAAGAGAGCGCGTTTGTCACCGCGCGCAGCATGTCCACTTGTTCAAGACGCTGCTCGAACGACTCGAAATATTGCGAGAATGGCCCGCCATATTCGAGGATGGACGCGACCTCATCCACGTTAAGCGGAATTGGTTTTTCGGGGTTATCGAGCGGCGGAAATTTGGACTCATCGAACCACCCTCCCGCATCCTTCTTTTTGATCTTCTTGGCCTGGACTCCCTGCGTGCTTTGAGACCGGATCACTTCCTGGAATAACCAGCCGGCGTCCCACGCAATCGGCTCGCTCAAGCGGACGATTTCATCCAGCAGCTCGAGCGGCAATTCGCGCGCCATCTCCAGCAGACGGTTGAATACCGCCATCGTAACGCGTGCGTCGTCGAGGGCGCGATGTGTGGCGGGGAGGAGGATGCCAAGTTGTTTTCCCAGCGCGCCAAGGTTGTATCTGCTGGCCGTTGGCATCAACACGGACGAGAGTTCATACGTATCGATGACATCGTTGTATTCAAAGAGTCCTTCACGTTGAAGAAAGCCCAGGTCAAAGCGGACGTTATGTCCTACTACCGGCGCGTCGCCAACGAATGCTTCGAGCGTCTCCAACACATCCAGCATGCGCGGCGCACCGCGGACTTCCACATCACTGATACCGGTCAGTCCGGTAATAAACTCCGGAATATGTCGGCTGGGATTAATCAGCGATGACCATTCATTTTCCACCCGGTGGCCTTTGAACTTCACTGCTCCGATTTCGATAATTGCATCCCGGTCCGCGTTGAGACCGGTGGTTTCAATATCAATGGCTACAATTGATTGCATAATACGTGTACTTTATTGAGCGTTCGGGCCAACACTCGATGCTCAAATAGTTCTCTTTTCAAAGGGAGATTTTATTCCTGCTTGCAGAAGTAGAACAAGTGTATCATGAATTTTTCCGGGGCTCCCAGCGCCGTCTCGGGGCAGCCATATGGGGGAAGCTCCACCGATTATGTGCCTTCGAGCAATACTATCGTCTACTTTTCTGCCAACCGGTATATAAACCAATCGCGGAATTGGGCGACCTGTTCATAGTTTTCAGCAAGATACCGCACACCATCGCGCACGATTTGTGAGCGTTTCTGTAATGGGACATAAAGCTGCTCGTCGAGGCGTTTGCGTCCGCGCGTGTCGATGATCAGGACCGGCTTATTCTCCAGGATCTGGTTAAAGTATTCCTCGAACATCGGACGGCTTCCCGTCAGTGCAAGTGGGTATTGATACACATAGCGCGTCGGCGATTCGCGCCGCGTTAGAAAATTGATGGCTGATTCCGCTCCGATGATCAGGACCTTGTCATCTGCTTGCGTGTTCTTGGCGACATAATCGATCACGGAAGCTGATCCATTTCGACTCGTATCTCGAATATATTGAGGATAGTATTGAACCTGACTAATCTGTCCAATACTTACAAGAGCTAGTAGTATTCCGGGAATCCATTTTTGAATATGCCGTGATTCTAGGCCTGGGATTCTTCCCAAAAGGAATGGCACAGTATACGTTAATGCGCCTGCCAGAATTGCCATCACCGGAAGGATGGTCAGGTAATAATGGATGATCGAACGCCCTGCAACGGTAATGAGAATGACTTCAAGGGGTAGGTTTACCAGCGCAATGAGAATCAATGAATGCGCGGGCGTAAGCAAATCCTTTCGCGTGAACCATGCATATCCCAGCCCCGCGAGCCAGCCTGCGACAGCAAAATATAACACCCACCCGTTTCGCAGAAGGAAAAATCCCTTGATGAATACGGGGATTAGTCTTCGGACGCCCTCGTGTTTTCCAATATAGGCAATATTGTAGAGAAAAGCCTGTTTCCAGAAATCGCTCAATGCGTTTTGGCTGGCCAGATATGCCGCTAACAGCAGAGTTGGCAGGAGCCAGCCAGCCAGCAAGGATAGCAAATCCCCAAGTGGAAGTTTTCGGTGCCAGAAACGAACGACAAGCAGCACAAGACCATAGGTGAGTAATATTCCAATCGTTGTCTGCTTGAAGTTGAAGGCCAAGCCTCCGCAGAGCCCGATCCAGAACGAGTCGCGGACGGGAAAATCCTGTTTCCAGGATTTGATAAACAACCAGAAACAGAATGCCTGAAATAGTAGTGCGTAGCCTTCTGTTACGTTGCCACGATCAATGACAGTCAATAGGCCCGATGTCAACATGATCGTGCCTGAGACCGCCGCGGCGAACCCCAAAATGTTTTCCAGCGATCTGAAAATCAGGAACAGCGTCAGAAAGATAAAAATAAACTGTAGGAACCAGACACCCCATAGTGAATTGGGCGACAGAGCTAATCCAAGCGCGTCCACGAAATAGATAAGCGGCGGTTTGTGATCCCATACATCTCGATAGGGGACATCGCCTTTCAGCATTCGCCAGCCAACGTAAAAGAAGACTCCCGAATCGCGGGACGGCAGACTCATATTGCCTGGGTTACTCGGAAACAGGACGATCATCGTCCCAAGCAATGAAGCGATACCGGGAAGTAGGATTTTGCGAAGTTTTGGGAAGTTCTCAGTCTTCGAATCGCGGACGAAACTTGTCATCGGGTTTTCGCAACAGAGATGGGTCGGTGCTATCCAAGCGCCGTATTCAATTCAATAATCGTTTGCATGGAAAGTTTCCGTTCCTTGGCCTTTTGCCGGATGAATTCCTTTATCTGCTTCAGCTTCATCGCCGGGACAGGCGCCCCGTCCGCATTGATTTCCACATCGTCTCTGGTGAATATCATCAGCGGACTGATTTCGGGAACATTCGACTCGTCCAGGTGTTTTGCGAAGTATCTCTTAAGCCCGTTGAGCTCACTGTCAATTTCAACATCTGGCCTCCCCAAACTTTCCTGCCCAAAGATACGCATGTAAGTTTGCAGGAATCCGCCGCCGCTCATCTTCCAGCGATTCTTATTGAACGTGACTTGTCCACGCTGGTGATACGGCATCAGTATCCAAACCCCTGCCGGACCTACCAGCAGATGCGATGCAGGAGTGGTGTAATGATAAAACGTATAATCTCCCGGCAGGCCTTTGAGTCCTGCATCCAGCTTTTCGTCGGGGCGTGGGCTCCGTCCATAGCGGTTGCCCATATACATGCCGATCTGCGTGAATGTAAACCCCAAAAGCAGTGCAAGCAGTGCATAGACATACAGATCAGTGCGCTTAAGTGAGATGTACATGCCAAGGGCAAGAACTACAAGGGCGCCGATGCTCGTCCAATTGCCAATGGTTCCGTAAAGTTTGATGCGTTTTTCGTTTTTGATGATTTTCATGAGATGTCTATTCCGCTGGTCGAGACATAAGTTGTCGAAACCAGCAATTTGATTTGTACTTGAAATTTGTGGTTTCGAGAGGCCTGCGCAAATCATGCAGGCTACTCAACCACCGCGTTTATTTGTCTACTTCTTCAGACTTTCCTCAATCGCGCTTTTCATCGCGTCAAGAACTTTTGCTTCCACCGCATTCTTTGCCACGCGCACCGCGCTCTGGATCGCCACTGCATCCGAGCGCCCATGACCGATGAACACCAGTCCGTTCACGCCGAGGAGCGGAGCTGCGCCCTCTTCGCTGGGATCGAGCATCTTTCTAATGGAACCAAGCGCCGGTCTCACGAGCGCCCCCCCGATTTTTGTTGGCAGATTGCCGCTCCTGATGGTCTCACGAATCTTTTCGATCAATAATTTTGCCACTGCCTCAGTGGCTTTCAAAAAAACATTTCCGGTAAAGCCGTCCGCGACCGCTACATCCACCTGACCGTTGAAGATCTCCTTTCCTTCCACATTGCCAATGAAATTGATGTTTGCAGCCTGCAGCAGTGGATACGTCTCCTTGACGAGTTCATTGCCCTTGCCTGCCTCTTCACCGTTGGCAATCAATCCGATCCGTGGATTCGTGATCCGGCGTACTCGCTCAGCGTACACACTGCCCATAATTGCAAATTGCTGCAGGTTAATTGGTTTGCAGTTCGGGTTTGCTCCAATATCCAGAACGAGACAGGTGCCTGTTGCGGTGGGGAAGGGACCCACAAGAGCAGGAAGATCGACACCTTCGATGGTGCCCAGCCTGAAGTACGCGGTCGCCACACATGCGCCGGTGTTGCCAGCCGTGACAAATACATCCGCTTCGCCGTTCTTGACCATATCGATTCCGATTGCCATCGAGTTTTTTGCATTTTCCCGCCGTGCCTTCAATGCAAGCGCCATGCCTTTGTCTTTCATCGTCAGCATTTCGGGCGCGTGCACAACGCTTATCGGCAGAGTCCCGATGCTGACGGAATCAAGTATCGGTTGAATCTTTGAGGCGTCCCCGACGAGAATAATCTCCACCCCATACTCGCGCGCAGCCATGACGGCGCCTTCCACATCCGGCTTTGGGAAGTTGTCGCTCCCCATCGCATCTACAACGATTCGAGTCATCTACTCTCCTTGATCAGCCTGTTTTCCCAGCGTGAAAAAGAATGTTGTTCCTTTTCCCAATTCTGATTCTACCCAAATTTTCCCGCCGTGGACTTCGATAATGCGTTTGACGAGCGCAAGCCCAATGCCGGTGCCCTCCGAACCTGGATCCAGTTTGTTGAATAGCTCAAAAATCCCGTCCTGATGTAGTGGGTCAATTCCGATGCCGTTATCTGCCACGAAGAATATATCGTCGCCATCGATCTTCTTCATGCCAATCTGAATATATGGATCGATTTGGTCACCCATGAACTTGACGCTGTTCGTGATCAGGTTTTGGAGTACCTGCACCATTCGCACTCGATCGACTCGGACGATCGGAAACTCCGGTTCAATCTGCACATTAACCTGCCGCGCCTTGACTGTCCCCTCGGCCATCTTGAGCGCCTCCTGCACGATCTCACTGAACGGAATATTCGACGGTGGGTTGATGATGCGCCCAATCCTGGATAAATCGAGGATCTGATCCACGAGCTTGCCCATTTTTTTCGCGGCGTCGTTGATTTGAACGATATTCCGTTCCATTCTTGCAAAGTTTCCGGCCTGCGCGTCTTTCTCCAAATATCCGAGGAATCCTGAAATCGTGATCAGAGGTGTCTTCAAATCATGCGATACTGTTATCGCAAAACGGTTTAATTCCTGATTTTTCGACTTCAATTCATGGATAAGTACTTCACGTTCCGCTTCCACTTTGGTACGCGCTTCGATCTCCTGTTCTGCCCGCTCCAGGCTTTGATGGACATTCCTTACCAATAGATAAACTGAGTTACTCGCTATGAGAATGATCACACTAATGATGAAAAAGTCCTCGGCATTACTTTTGTCTGGATAGTGGGCATGGTAGACTCCCAAAATATCACCAAATACCAGCCATGCCAGACAGAGAATAATTAATCCCGTTAGATAAGCGATGAATTTTTCCCGCAGGATCAATCCCACGACGAGCAGGATCACCGGAAAGGCAACAACTCCGGCATCATAAATCCCATTTCCGTTGGCAGTTAACCAGGTAACCAGCAGCACCAGGTTGATCGCTACGATTGCACTTGGCAACGAAATCTGTCCCTGCCTGATAAGTTTGAGTGAAATCAGGATTGGTAGGATGCCAATGGAAAGCGCCAGCGCCATCGTATCGTTATGTTGCAACAGTCCAACAACCAGCAGCGTGAGAAACAGGAACAGTGATACGATTGCGAGCCAGCGCAATGCTGCCCGGGTTGGCTGTTCATCCCGGCGCGCACGTCCCCCTAATTTCACTGAAAGCCGCTCACTGTACTCTGGCGTCTGTTCCATTGGTTACCTTGTGCATGATTTGCCGACCCACAACCAGCTTGCTTGACAATGCAATGAACACGATTATAATACGCCCTGCTTACTTAGTACCGCACGACCCACTAAACTTGTCATTTGAATTACAGGACGAAAAATTTTGCATACAAGTTTGATGATTAGTGAAACAAGCGGTAGGCGCTGGTGCTGGAATTGGCAGACAGGCATGGTTGAGGGCCATGTGCCGCAAGGCGTGGAGGTTCAAGTCCTCTCCAGCGCACAAGTGACAGCAGGAAAAATCCCCGCGCAGGGGATTTTTTGTTTACGGATGCAGTTTATCTTCAGAGAAGCAAAATGCAGATGGATAACGCGTCAAGCACAGCCCTGAGTGGATTCCGATTAGTCGGAGAGAATCAAGCTGCAACAAGTGACCGCGCCCTCGGCCTTGGCCAACTCCGAAACATCTATTGCTGCAACCTTGAACCCAGCCTCTTCAAGTTTCGCCTGTGTCCTCGGGAAGGCCGTTGGGATAATGAGCGAGTCTCCAACAGGAAGGCAATTGGCCGCAAACGGCTCGGATGGGTCAACTTCGATCCAGCGGAAGCTCTTGAAATGATGCGTGTCCACCCAATTTGTATTGATGAGCAGTGTGCGGCCATCCGCCCGGGTGACGGCACTTTTCAAATGCAGGCAATCATGCATTTGAACGCCTCTAGCGCAATAACCATACTGCTGAAGCAGTACATTGAGTTGATCGATCGCCTCCTGGTTGCTGCGCGTGGACAGGCCGATGTAGATTCTTTTTCCGAGCACCAACACATCTCCGCCATCGAGAGTGGCGGGCTCTCGCAGTTGAACATACTTCGTAAGGGGTTCCAACGCGCGGACGATGGATTGGGTCTCAGGTCTTCGCGAGTCTGCTCCAGGCCGGGTAATGACTGCAATCTCCGGCAGGATGACGGCTATATCCTCAACAAAAACCGAATCGGGCAAATCCGATTCGGCGGGGAGTTCGATCACGTTACATCCCAGATTTTCTAATGTTTGAATGTACTTATGATGTTGTGTGCGCGCCAAATCCAAATCAATCGGCGTCCGCTCGAGGTGGGTGATCTCACATTCATTGAATCGCGGACTGACCTCGCGTGTGATGGCAATATTCATTTAGCCACTGCCCGAGCGATAGCGGTCGATCAATGCTTTCGTGCGTGGGTCCTTTGGTTTGCTGAAGAGAGAATTTGGTTTCGCATCTTCAATGATTTCACCATCGGCCATTACGAGAACGCGGTCTGCAACTTCACGTGCAAACCCCATTTCGTGTGTGACCACCAGCATGGTCATCCCATCCTTGGCCACTTTCTTCATCACGTTCAGGACCTCGCCGATCAACTCCGGGTCCAGCGCCGAGGTCGGTTCGTCAAAGAGCATTACTCGTGGTTCCATCGTCAGTGCGCGTGCAATGGCAACGCGCTGCTTTTGTCCGCCTGAAAGGCGATTTGGGTATTCATCCTTCTTGAATAACAAACCTACACTATCGAGGTTTTGTTCGGCGAGTTCAACGGCCTTGGCGCGATCCATGCCTTTCACTGTGACCGGACCCTCGATCACATTTTCAAGCACGCTCATATGCGGAAAGAGGTTGAATTCCTGAAATACCATACCTGTTTTCAAACGAACATCATGGATGAGTTGGCGATGTTCCCTGCCCCTTCCACCCGCTTCTACTTTGATGTTATCCACCTCAATTGTGCCGAAGGAAGGTTCCTCAAGAAAGTTGATACATCGTAATAAAGTGCTCTTGCCAGAACCACTGCGCCCGATCAGGCACACCACCTCGCGCGGTACAACCTCGATGGAAACTTTTTTAAGCACATGCAAGCGGCCAAAGTATTTATCAAGCCCCGTCACTCTCACGATTGGCGTCATTTCAGCGATCTCCCCTGGAGAGACGGGTTTCGATACGACTTTGAATTGCTGTTAGGAAGAGCGTCATTATCCAATAGAAGATAGCTGCCATAATCAATGCTTCGAGATTATGAAATTGAGCGCGTCCAACCTTTGTTGCACGCCACATCAGTTCGTGGACGAAACCTGTCGCAGCAACAAGTGCTGAATCTTTTGTCATGGCAATAAATTCATTTCCTGTCGGGGGAATGGCAAAGCGCAGCGCCTGTGGCAGAACAATTCTGAGCATGGTTTGTCTCGGCGTCATGCCAATAGCCATGGCGGCCTCGCGCTGTCCCTTGCCAACCGAGCTCAAACCGGCGCGGAAAATTTCAGACATATACGCCCCATAGTTGAGACTCAGTGCAATCACACCTGCCCAAAATCCGGGAAGGATGATGCCAAGTTGAGGGAGGGCAAGGAAGAAGAAGAAAATCTGCAGATAAAGCGGAGTACCGCGGATAAGCGAGACGTAAAAAGTGCTCAGGGCATAAATAGGCGGAGCAATCGAAAGGCGTCCCAATGCTGCCAACAGGGCAAGCAGAGTT
>JBGPNQ010000142.1:0-11951 GCA_041487615.1 Anaerolineae bacterium | reverse complement strand
GACTTCCTTCGGCCCCACCAGCGCCTTAATTCGATCCAGGAAATCCTTCCAATATTTCCAGCCCGTAAAAGGACCGTTGTATGTTTCTTCGAGATCGGCAAACAGGGGAAGTTCCCCCAGGTCGCCATCGAGCAAACTGAACCATAATTCCGCCTGCTTTTTTGGATCCGCGCGGCTGTCATAGAACCAATATGTTCCACGTGGTAAGTTCGCCGCCTTTGCATCGCGCCAGTTGGCTTTGAAATCTGAGTCCGCTCCGAGGTGCTGTCCGGCCCGGATAATAACAAAATCCGCTGCCTGATTCAGCCGCACAAAGTTGATACCTTGCGGAGTAGTCGGCGAATCCTGATAGAAACTGACGTCTGGACCAATGATCTTCCTCATATTCTCTCCTTATGGAATTGGCTATGCTCATTGTAACAAGGATGGAACATCAATTCAATGTGTCGGCACTAGATCTTCATCATTTATTCGAATTAAGAACGTAAATTGATTATTTCGTTATTCACCCATTGATTTTAGAATTTCAATCTCCTGCTGAATGAATTGTCTCCATCAGGGTTCATCCATCTGCGTAATTGAGACCATCCTGCGCTTGAAATTGTTCCATCGCGGGCCAAGTCCGCGACCGTTTTCATTTCCTGATTCGCTACTTTTCGATTTTCACATGCAGGATTAGTTTGCCCACATCGGTAGTAACCTCAACGGCTTTGATCAGCTCAAGGAACCTTTTGTAGTCTGATGACTCAACAAAGGATTCGATATCCACAGCAACCTGGCTATCATAAATACTTATTCCATCAGGCAATGCTTTGAACAATGACCCCAACTTCCCCAATAAAACCTTGTTCTCCAAAAAAGCTCGAATTTTTGGGGAACCCGTCAAATCCACCGACCGAAAGAGTTTTAGCTTCAGGTCCAGCGGCCAGGGCCAAAAGTGCGTTTTTAACTCTACATCCACCTGATTTTGTCGTTCAATGGACACGCGGCAATACGTGACATTCTTATCGCCTTGCATTGCAGACGCAATAACCTCATTGACCAGCTTCTCCGGCACAGGGATGGATGCGTCAACAGCGAGCCCCGGCAAATCAGAAAAATTATTGTCCAATATTCTTTGAAATATCTTATCCATACGTCTTATGGCACAGCGGTCGCTTGTGGTGTCGGTGTAAAGGTCACGACAAGAGTTGGCGATGCCGTAACTGCTAGCGTAGGCGTTCCCTCGACTGCTGCTGGCGCTTGAGGCAATCCGGAAAGGAGTATCTCCCAGGCAACGTCGAGATCGTCACTGGCGGCGACGGGGAAGTCCGGCAAATTGGACAGAGTCAGGTCCAGGCGGCGAATGACCGCATCCAGATTATGTGCGAGAGATTCGGTTGCACCCGGTTGGACCGTCGCAAGCAGTTCGCGCGCGAGCTGCACATCCTGTTTGGCCAGGCCAAAATTACTTTGATACATGAACAGGCGTGCACGCGAAAGCAATTCCATCGCCTTCAAAACATTGATCTGACGCTGCAGCTCGGCGGATGTCGCTTCATCCTGCGCCTGCAGTTCGGATTGCATCTTCTCCAGAACAGCAAGGGATTTTGTGTGAGCGTCGACTTCCGTTTCGATCTTGGTCATTTGTTGATCCAATTTGGTCAGTGACTGGGCATTTTGACTCTGTGCCGTTTCGAGGGTCTTTAGTTTGTTCTGAAGATCCGCCAGTTCCTGTTCAGCCTGCTTCTGCTGTGACTGCAGTTCCCCCACCTGGACAGTATTTTGCTCGACCGGCACAACGAATCTCCGATAGAGCAACGGCAGGCCGAAATACAATCCCCCGCCGATGACGCCCAAAATAATGAGCCACGAAACAAGACGAAGGAGGAATTCAAAGAAGCGGGCGAGGCGCTGTCCAAACCGCGGGCCAGAAGGCTCTGGTATCTGTGATATCGCATCCACCTCCACCGGCGCGTCAAACAATGGATCAACCACTTTGACAATGTCAGATTGGGGCGTGGAATCTTTCACTCGCTTCGGCATGAAAACCTCCGGATGAGTAGTTTGGTCATAAGTTAATTGTAAGCGATTTTGAGACAGAGGAGATAAGGGGCAGTATGAAAAAAACGGTCTCGTTGACACGGTCTCATGGAGACCGGTCCGAGACCGTTTTTTCATGAATAGGTTTTTTACGGAATGTAGTATATGACAATCAATTGCGGCATATTGGCGCTTGTTGAATTACCGGAGTAAAACTTCACATAATCTGAGCCAAGATCATCGTTGTCATCCTTGCTGAAGGACAGGCGGAATTGGGTTGTGCCCGTCTTATTGATCAAAGACAGATTCGTATCCGCTAGCTGAGTCGCATACCAGGTGGATGTCAGAGCAGCAAATGGATCCCGCACGGAGCCGGAGGTCGCGGCCGCGGAGAAATCTCCAAGTTGCAAAGCAACATTGTTACTGAAAGAACCTCTGCAAATCTCCGCGGACAAGGTCCCGTGCGTGCTGAAAGGATCGGTCCCAACAATTCCCTGTTTCTTGACTTTCAGCTGTACGGAGACAATCACGGCATTGTCGGGAAGCGTAATCGTATTGAAGGAAAGTATGCCGCGATATTGTTTATCCTTCAAATCGTCACCGATCTGGATGGTCGTCGCGGCTCGGTCCAGTTTGCCGCCGGCGTTCGTGTTCTCTCCCGATTCCAGGATCCAGCCGTCATATGCTGCAGTGGATCTATAAGTAGTAGTAACCAGAGTCGTAATGGATTTATTGATGTTATAGGTTTCACCGGTGCTGAAATTTCCGTTGCCTGTCCCGAAACCACCCAGTGGATTGCCTCTGGAATCGATGATGCTGTCATTGTCAATGACGTCAAGCCGGAGGGCTCCATTGCCGGTGCCGGTATCCACACTGACCGTGTAGGTGGTCCCTGAAACGGGCGTGACGCCCGTGACAGCAACGCCTGAGATTCCCGAGCCAGTAATCAACTTGAAATCATCAAACGGCGCGGCCAGATCGACTCCTGTCACAGCTTCTGAGAACGTCACCGTAAAATTCACAACAGCCGCATTGGTGGGATTTGAATTTGCTCGTAGACTGGTTAAAACTTTCGGCGAAGGATCATTTGTAAATTCATATGCTCCGAGGTCAGGTGCGTTGCCAACAAAATCATCGTTGATGCCGGGAATCAGGACGCCCCGGTCGATGTTCGGGCTGGATGCGAGAAGTGTAAAATCGCCGCCTGCTGGGTTGGTCAAGCCAGGGACAGCTTCATTTCCATTGCACTCAAGACCGCGGGCAGTACACAGGGCTGCCATCGTGTTGTAGTTCACGTTCTCCCATTTGAAGTGGGGACCGGCCGCACCGCGCGTGGTGTACCAGTTGTCGTGATTCCAGTCGTTGGCCGTTGAACCGGTGGGAACCTCGGCGAAGGAATACGCGGCGGTCTGGAAGATATTATTTCGCATGACCACGTTATGGATCGGCGTGATCAGGTCCGCCCCATTGATATTGGCGACGCTCGTCCAGCCGGTGTTCTGGTAGATGAATACTTTCCCAGAGGAAGTATTGGCGAATTTGATGCCTCTGCCTGTGAAATTGGCGAATGTGTTGCGCAGGAACCATGTGGGTCCCACTGTGATTGGAGCAATGGAGAAACCAACGTAAGCCCGATCAATCGTATTATTGCGAAAACGATGATTGACGCAGGCGCCTTCCGGCTCCAATGCATCGTCAGTAATATGCTGGATATGATTATCATAAATGTCGGCGTCAAATGCAATTTCAGAATACGAGCTGACACCCGAAGCCGAAGATCCGGTAAAGATACCGTTGAAGAAATCATGCACCGTGTTCCCGCGCACGATCGCGCCGATGTGACCCCGTACAAGGATGGATGTGCCTTCCATGTAGCTGGCTTTGACAGATGCCCAAGGCCAGTCAGCCACTTTTGGATCAGAAACGTCGTTCCCTTCGATGCGCGTATCGTTACCTTGCTCGGCAGTTCCATTCCAATAGACGAAGATCCCCAACTGCATATTGTGAATCTTGTTGTTACGAATTACAAGATGGGATGAATTTTGCGAGCACACACCGCATCCGTTCGTAGTCGTGCCGTAGAACCGTATTCCAAATCCTTCGATCCAGATCCAATCACGAGAGCCCACGTCGAATGCATGGTTGAGACGAGGAAGTTGCCACGTATGGTTGGAAGGATCATCCAGGCTGCGCACGTAGAGCCTCAACGTGCTGGGCTCATAGAACCAGCCTTCGTTCATGGCTACACTGCCGTGTCCAATTGCCTGCATGATTCCCGTTTTATCATCGTACTGATAGTAACGTTTCCCGTCCCGCGCCAGATAGGCAACGGGTCCGTCGATTTTTGTGAACCAGACATGTGACGTTGTATACGCCGTCCAGATCCCGCCGGAGAGAACATCGGCGCTATCCAGGATCGCGGCGTTCCCCGCAGCTTTGACCTGGATCCAGTTCCCCGGCGTACCCGAATTCGGGAATGTAACCGCCTCGGGATAAATACCATCGGCAACGGATACCTGCGTTCCGGGCCCCGCATGATCGACCGCCTCCTGAATGGTCTGGAAGGGAGCCGCGACCGAGCCATCGCCGCCCGGCAGCGCGTCGTTATCGACATTCAGGATCGTTGAAGGGGTAAAGGAGAGTTGATCGGGTTGTGTACTGACTGAGCCATTGATCTCGGAGGTGCCGTCCGACACTTTGACATCATACGAAGTCGCGGGTGACAGGTTGAACAAGCTGCCGATCAGACGACCGTCATCGATACGCATGAGCCGATGCCCTGCATGCCACACAGACTCACCGCTCTGACGATAGGATAACTCGGCCGTCGGCGACAACGTCGTACCGCTTACAGCTACACCGATCGTCTCAATATTGGCGACAAAATCGATCGCCGTGAGAACGGCAGAATTATTTCCCGCTGGAGAATTCGATTTCGCTACGGCAGGAACGCAGGTGGATGACAACAGTACAAAGATCGTCACCAGCGCACAGAAAACCCGATAGTTGACTTTCATGACAGCATGTCCTTGTGAAAATAGGTCCCGATGGATTCACTTAAAGTGTATGCCCCGCTGGCCTCTTTTGCAATCTATTTATTAGACAGTTATGGAGTTGTAATGCTTACTTAAGATGGCGTTTTCCTCCTGTTTTGCGGGATTAAAGAAAAACGGCCTCATTGACACAGTCTCGTCGAGACCAGTCTGAGACCGTCTTATCATCCTGCTGTTATCAGCGTGTTCGCTTCACATCGGACCCTGGAACGCTTGCCTTTCGGGCCTCCTGTTTCACCTTCCGATTATGCTTGCGCATTCCCTTGGAGGGTCGCTTTCGTTTTTTCTTCTCTGATGCGTTATCCATGTTATGGTTCCTTGTGCCTTGTATTTTGCATTGACAGTTTATGAATCCAGGGTCTTGCTTTTTGCGGCTTTCTCTGCCCAGGCCCTGTTGATTTCTTCGCGCGCCTGTTGACGCGTATACCCATACTTGACCTGTAACATCGTGACAAATTTATCGAACTTGACCTCCGCCTTGTCCACTTTGATCAGGTCATGTTCCGCCATCAAGTTCCACCAGCCTGTGGATTGACCACGAATCTCCTTCCAATTCTCTTCAAATATTGCTTTAGTCATTGCTGCCATGGGGACCTCCTCAGAATGGCATTTCTCGGCTTGCCGACTCAATTGGGAGTTTTTGCGATTTTGCTTCCGGGCAGGTGTCTATTTCCCCGTGCAATAGGCAAAACAAAATTTTCAAACTCTTTCGCCGGGTGGCGATATGAGTTCATTGTACTATGAATAATCCCAATTTCGCGATGAACAGATCCATGGGGTGCACTAAAAGGTTGTAGGTGAGGTTGCTGCCTTCACCGTCTCGGCGAAGGATTTGCCCGTAAAACGCCGCCCAGGACGGCGGCTCGGGCTGTTTGCCAACAAACTTTGAGTGCTCCCGATCCATGAACACAAAATCGGTCTCAGCGGCAATCCCTCTGAGACCGATTACCATCGACAACATTCCTTCAAAATCATGCAGCGACGCTCTCATTTGCCCTATAGAACGCTGCCCAGCGCTTGTTGATCTCCACCCTGGCTTGTTGACGCGTATACCCGTATTTGACCTGCAGGATCGTCACAAACTTTTCCAGCTTGTCGTCTGCCTTGTCCACTTTTTTCAGGTCATGTTCCGCCATGAGGTCAAACCATTCCGTGGATTGGCCGCGAATCAATTTCCATTTTTGGTCGAATTTCGATTTTTGATTGTTCATATTGCTCTCTTCCGAGAATGTATAAATTGTCGGTTTCAATTGGAGTTTTCGTGATTTCGTTTCTTGCTGACCATCCTCTCCCCCGTGAATACCGCTTATCTCGTTGATGAATGAATAGTTTCCAAGGTCTGGAGTTGCAATTCCAAAATCAAAGAAATGATGCGGCACGTTGCACGCAAAACAAAATTGTCAAACTCTTACACATTCATTGTACTACGTACTGACGTCAAAATCGGGAATCTGGGCACAAGTTGCAGAATTGAAAACGGCCTCGTCGACGCTACGTCCGAGACCGTTTTTCATTGTGCATCCTTGTATCGGCGCCCATTTTCTAAACCACTTTTTTTCCAGCAATTTTGCCTGTTCGGAAAAATATTCCAGCACTTCTTGCCATGTCACGTCAATCATCAATTCAGGTTGGACATCCCGCTCTGCATTATCAAACAGGACAAAACTCTCGACAGCCATTAGGGCGAAATCCCTGGAGGTGGGATATTTTTTCGCCCCGGCTTGCAACAACTCTTCAAGCGGATATTGCTCCGCAATGACATATAAATCAAAAAAATCTTTTCGGCTTCCACGCCCAATGAGTGCATCCAACTTCATCAAACCAATATCCAGCATGGACGCGACATTCACATTTTCAAGTTGTTCAAAAGGTTCGAGCAGTTCGTAGCCATACCTAAAAAATCCAATACGAATTTCATCCACCAGAAGCACCAGATTTCCATCTACATTCTCGATGACCTGACCATCACGTTCTGCTACAGCACGAATGATCCGTTGGCGCGTCCTTTCGTGGACCTCATCGGATTGTGAAAAGAAATCCAAACCCACCGATTTGCGGTGACCCATTTGTAAGGCCAGAGCGGTTCCACCAGCCAGATAAAAAGGTGAAATAAAATCCTGCTGACCGGCCCATTTCAGCAGCTCGCGCATTTCGGTTGTGACAGTTTCCCAATGCACAGCAGTTAATGTGCCCATTGGCTTTTCTTTTGAGTTGTTTCGGGCGTGAGGTCCAAAACCGCGCACCACAAGTGATAACGTCTTTTCGGCAAAAGTCTCAGACCGTTTTCACTGACCCACTTCTGCAATTGAACAACTCCATAAAAATCAAACACCCAGCGAACTTCGGCTCGATTGCCATATGCCAGAATCCTCTCCATAACCAGTGACGCGTGTTTGCGCGGGTCAAGTCTGGAAAAAGTATATTCTTGAAAGAATGGCTTGGCCGAAACCGGTATTATGTTTTGCATATTTCGATTATACCCCGCAGATTTTTATGCTTTGCATCGTAAACACAAAACGTCCTCGTGGACACGGTCGCATTAAGACTGGTCCGAGACCGTTTTCCATTTGATCCAACAACATCCGCTTCAGCGGACAAGAGAGAACTCAACGCCATGCCCTCTCCTTTAGGAGAGGGGCAAACCGACACGCCGAAAAATCGTCACCACCAGGGTGAGGTCCCATCCGGGGTCGGTAAGAACTCGTAGTTTGATACCATCGTAAACATGTATTTATAAGGAGATAGATAGACATGACTGTTGTGAACGATAGGAATAAGAATATTATCGAAGAGTTTCGAACCAACAGCGGCAAGGTCGGCGGGCGGTTTGAGGGCAGGACGTTGCTTCTTTTACACACAAAAGGCGCGAAGAGCCAGCAGGAACGCATCAACCCGGTAGCTTATATTAAGGATGGAGATCGGTTCGTGATAATCGCATCCAAGGGCGGAGCGCCAACCCACCCTGATTGGTATCACAATGTTGTCGCCAACCCGCTGGTTACCGTTGAAGTCGGGACGGAAACATTTCAAGTGCGAGCGAAGGTCTCTGAAGAACCGGAGCGGACACGTCTGTATGACAAGATGGTTGAAGTCATGCCTGGCTTTGATGACTACCGCCGCAAGACAACCCGTGTGATCCCGGTCATTGTCCTAACGCCCGTGAAATAAGATTTATGTGGCTTTAGACAGGGGTCTGGTTCACTAAATGCAAAACGGCCTCGTGGACATTCCATCCGAGACCGTTTTATGTTTGCAAAAGATGGTCTTGTTTCTTCAGTTTAGTGTATGCCACGGACTGCCCATGCCCGCGCAACCAAAGGGATCGAACCATCCGAAGCAAAGGGCAAGCCTGCACGTATCCGTTCACGTAATGCAGCGCGGCGTTCTTCGCTCAAAGACATCGCATAACCTGGAGCTGGTCCCTGTCCGCCAAGAAACGGGGACCAATAATCGTCAAAATCACGGAACACAGTGGGGATTTCAATGGGACGCACTTCCACATGCTGAAGCCCAATCGATTCAAAAAGTTGACTCAACGCCTCGGGCTGGCAGATGGGAAAACGGCGGCCTTCGTCAAGCTCAGAAGCGTTTGGATCCAGCGCCACGGCAGCGTCAAAAAAATGACGTATCAACTGCATCCGATCTGCATAATCCCATACGTATACCGCTACAACACCGCCTACGCGAGTGACCCGCATCATTTCAGCGACAGCATGGGCGGGGTGAGGAATAAAGTTAAGCACGAGACCAGACACCACCGCATCAAAAGTTCTGGAGTCAGCGATCAGGGCTTCAGCATCCCCAATCTCAAATTGAACTCGACTGTCTTGTGTATGTCCCCTGGCAAAGTTGATAAAGCCCTCGGAGCGATCAATCCCTTTGATTTTGGCAGGTTCTGCAAATTGAAGAATGGTTTGGCTGAGCGCCCCTGTTCCACATCCGACGTCCAACCACTGACTTCCGGCTGGTATCGCCAGCCACGTCAGGAATTCACGCGCAACCAGCCGACTCCAGCGACCAATGAACGGCTCGTACTTATCACCGTTTACCCATGTATCTTTTGGTTTGGAGGACATTGAGTCTTCATCCATAGCTACTCCTAAAGTGATTGCTCAAATTTTTACTGAATAGGGTGTGCGCCCTCAGCGATCAATTATATGCGGAGCTGTTTTCTGACACAAGCGGCGCTCTCATCACCCTCCCCGCGGATTTGGCTCCGCTAACCAAAAGCACAAAACGGTCTCGTGGACATTAATCCCAAGACCGTTTTTCATTCGACCCCTCTCCCGTCTACCACTCCGCTACGCTTCGGGTACGATGTCCCCCAAGGGGGAGAAGCCAATGCTCACTCGAAATCAAACATCCTCTTGGAAACTCAACAACCCCATCACGCAAAACAGGACTCAACACCATGCCATCTCCTTGCGAAGCACCCCCGAAGGGGGCTAGGAGAGGGGCAAACCGTCTCGCCGATTTATCGTCACCACCAGGGTGAGGTCCCTTCCCATGCGAGACCGTTTTTCATTTCTTCAATCACCACACCCTCTACTGCATAATAACCTCCCACCACCCCATCAATTCCGCCAGCGGGAGGCTGGGCGTGGCGTCACCTTGGCGACCTGAATTCCAGGTGACGATCAATTCCCGTTTGGCGCGCGTGATGCCTACGTAGAACAGGCGCAGGCGTTCCTTGACATAACCCAACCGTGCCACTGCTGTGGCTGCACCTTCCTCGTACCAGTCATATTCACTCGTCGACTCGAGCGCGGTCAATTGCGCCAGCGCCTCGGCTTCGAGGTTTAGTCCGCCGCGGATGAACCATTTCTCCGAAATAAAACGGTCGTTCTGCATGTTCGACGGGAAGTCATAATTATTGATCGACATCAAATAGACGCGGTCCCATTCCAGCCCCTTGGCTTTGTGCATCGTCGTCACTACCACCTTGCCGCGATGCCTCTCCGGGTCAAAGCCCGAATCGTCCGCCGAGAAGCCGATGAAGCGCCGTTCGTTCTTTGCGATCACCGCCAGTTCAGCCGTCAACTCAGGAAGACGCCAGTCCGAGTGTTCGTCCGCGGCTTGACGAAGCACGAGCGCCAGTTTGTGGGCCAGCGCCAGGTCAGGTGCAGACGAGAAGACATCCTGCGCCAGCGTCAATACCAGTTGATCGATCGGAAGCATGACCGCGTTCAACCATCTCTGGACGTTGACCCGGAATTCGAGCAGCTCCTGGAGGACGTGCTCCGGCTCGGACTGACTGACAGTCCCCAGCCAATCGATCTTCCCCCTCTCCCCTCGGGAGAGGGTTGGGGTGAGGTTGTGCGGGGCGACGAAGTCTTCCACGTTATCCATCTTGCGCAATAGACGTGCTACTGTTGAAATGAGCACACTGCGCAATTTGGTGATTTCGGCATCGGCAGCCTCTGTCGTTGCGAGCGAACTTTGCGAAGCAATCTCCTCACTATCGGTGCCCTCGGTCTCGATACGTTCCTCGCTATCGCTCGGAACTACTCGACCAGCGGGTGCACTCCGCCAATCCCTCCTCCACACTTCATATGCCTTCGCCAGTTTCCGCGCCGATTGTGGGTCCGCCAGGAACGAAAGAAGATAATTCAACGATCCTGCCGCGGCGCGGGTCGATGACGTGGACGAGATCAACTCGATCGTTTCCACGCCGCGCCTCTTGAGCGCTTCGACAACTTCGATACCGCGGTGATTGCGCGGCACAAGGACGGCGATGGTCGGCTTTTCTTCATCGGGAAAATCCCAGACCGAATCCATGAGTCCCTTGATCGATTTGACAACTGCTTCCAGTTCTTCTTCGGGTGTGTAGCGCCTGCTGATGAACTTGATCGCTTCAGGGTTATCAGGCGGATTACGCTGTGGGTCATCCTCCGGGACCGGCACGATATAGGGAGGACTCAATGCGCCCTGGGCATTTGGGTCAGGATGAGATTCCATCACCCAATCGATCAAATGATTTGCCAGCGAAATAATCGACAGTTGTGAGCGCCCGGACTCGGGCATATCTGCGTGTTGGTTGTCGCGAATGAATTGACGGAGCAGTTCCGGGTCCGCAGTTGTGAACGTTTCGAAGATCGCTTGATTCGGATCCCCCACTCGGACCCAGTTGCCGCCCTCACCCGTGAGCAACCCAAGAATTCTTTGTTGAGACAAGCTTGAATCCTGTGCTTCATCTTCCAATACAAACGGATAGCGATAACGCAATCGCTGTAGATATTCCTCGTCGCTTTCGAGCAGGGTTAGTGCAAGACGAATCAAATCGTCAAAGTCTACGGCGCCGCGATAGGCGAGAGCGCGTTGATAGTCCGCGTAAATGCTGTAGCCAAGTTCGGCGAGCGGCAGCGGTGCATGCGACGCGTCGATTTTGGCGCGCAGCATGTCAGGAGTCAGGAGCCGGTCTTTTGAGGAACGGATAAATGCCAAAGCGAGCGAGTCCACCATGTCAGGAAGCTGGTCACGCCGCACCCAATCCCGCTTGGAATTGTCGAGATTTGGATCGAGATAGTCGTCGAGCGAATGAGTCGACAGCCACGCATTGACGGCCTCTTTTCGGACAAATCCCGCCTCGCGTTCATCGATGATGCTGAAGCGTTCTTCGAGCCCAACGCGCGCAGGTTTCTCACGGACGATGTCATGCGCCAGTCCATGCAATGTGCGGACACGATATTTGTATAACGCCTGAAGAGGACGTTCCGCGAAAAATCTCTTGATGCGCGATTCAAAGTTATCCACGGCCGAGTTGACGAGCGTCACGATCAGGATTTCCTGATCGCCCGTGAGCTGCCCTTCGTGAATGATCTGTGCCGCCAGCGCCGAGAGAATGTGTGTCTTCCCCGCGCCAGGGACCGCAGCAAT
>JBGPNQ010000141.1:0-12014 GCA_041487615.1 Anaerolineae bacterium | reverse complement strand
GCTCGCTCTTACTCCCCCATTAGGGCAATCGCATTTGGATTTTTTATCCACTAATCTTCGCCAATCTTCACGAATTGGCAATCAGATTAGCGTGAATTCGCGGAGACATCGTGCCCGTAGGGTATTGGTGGATTCTTGGCGAAAAACACTGGCTTTAGACCATCTAGCATTTTCTAATGCGATGGCCCTGACTCCCCCATTGGACTCACCCGGTTGTTTCCATGTGACGGCCTGATGCAACAACCGAAGATTTTCTCTCCTGTTGACTTTATTTCGGCGGACAGGAATTCGGAACCAGGCTAATTCTTTCATAATTGGAATTCGGAGCAAAATAGGATTTGTCTTCCAGCAAAGGCAGATCCATGCCAAAATAGTGATCCAATACGACGCGGAAGGTGTTCACCGGTGAAATGGATGGATAGAGTATCTGCCCTGTATTCAGACCAGGCAGGTAGTAGGCATTCAAAATGGGCAAGCGTATTTTAGGTGAATTGGTCAAATCGGGTGGAGGACCATGGTCACCCTGAATAATGATCACAGGCGGCGTTTCAGACCGGCTGAGGAGCGCATCCACCACCTGCAGGATCTGCCCATTGATAAAGATGATCTGATTAATATAGGCGTGACTGATCTGCTGGTAGGAGGCCTTGCGTGTGTTGATCTCGGTCCATTCGCCATTTGGACCAAAGGAATATGGAGGATGCGGAATGACAAGATGGGCGAAGACAAAATAATTTCCATCCTTCAAAGGCAATACCTTAAGGGACTCAATCAGAGAAAGCGCCCGCATACGGCGTGCCGCGTTGAAATGCGATGTATCCGAATTGGAACGATCGAAATCCATCACCACGCGTAACATCGTTGTATCGAGAAAAAGCGTTTCGAATTCGGTCAATGTGACGAACGACTGTCCGTACCCGGAATAGATGTCAGCATCCGTCCATTCGGTCATGCTCCAGCCAGTGGGATAGGCAACGATTTTGTATCCCATGGACTCAAACGCCGAACGGACTGCGCCATGCTTTAGGGCAGTGATTCGTGCGGGTTCAGTCGTTATCCCAAGTGACTCCAGATAATCATAGTTCAATGATGACCCGAGTGAGTACAAGGTATGTCCATAATTGCTCTGACTGCAACTCGCAACGTAAAAGCCGCGTTTCCTCAACGCGTTCAGAAACTCACTGTTGTCGAACCCGAATTCTTTTTGCAACACATCCTGCCGGCCGTATGCATCCAGGATAATGTAGTACACGTCCGGTGGATTTGGATTCACTGACTGTACGTCCGTCCCTGATCTTTTGGAGGAATAATCTGAGATGGACTGTTGAAGGAGGGAATAGGAAATCGTGAAGAGTGGATAGATCAACAGAAAAACGGAAAGCAGGTTGAGCCAGTATGTAGCTTGTTCAAGCCGTGCTTTCGTTCTCATGATCCATACGATGCCCATCAAGCTGAAAATTCCGAACAATGGGAACAGGATGCGATGCCGAAAGATCCCCAGCCCCAAAACGGTATCTCCTTCAAAGGATGAATAGAGCTGCCCGTAAGAGAAGAACAGCAGGATGATAAGCGTTGTCGCAAGCCCGGCGCGGTTTCCATCATGGAATAACAAATGGAAAATAAAAAAGACAATGACAGTAAGCAGAATAGAAAACAGAAATGGCCGCCATATCTGGCCCAGAAAGATCTGGCCGATGTTGTACGCAGTCAAGGAGAGGATGGGAAAAAGCGCAAAGAGAAACGGATAAAGAATGGTTTTTCTGATCATTTCAAAGTGTTTGCAGGTCTTATGGAATCAGGTACCGGTGAAGGAGTGGGGGAATCATGGCAGGATGGGTTGAATCCGAATCCCATAGTAGTCCATCGCACATTTCGTGATCCAGAATCCTTTTTTTCCGTTGGGATCGAAATCGCGGATTCCGCCGACGGGCAGACCATCAATGGCAAGCACCTCTACTCTGCTCTCACCGTTATCGATTGCCGTTAATATCGTACTGTTTCTGACATCCCATAGCTGAGTCCTTTGCGAATAGATTTGTATCTTGTGCGCCGTAATGGTAAGGGAATAGACCGGGAAAATAAGAGCGATCACGAGCAACGTCAATGCAGCAGGCTCAAGCCATTTTGAAGTAATAAGTTCCCGCAACGTGATACCCACGAACCAACCCGACAGGATAAATCCAAAAACAATAATAAAGCGTGGAATGATCATGGTACGGGGCGCAGGAATGCCTTTCTCGACATAGGCGCTTGGCGCAAGTGAGGCAGCAACGAAGACAATGGCGAGCGCGAAGACCAGACCGGCAAGTACGAACGCGTGCATTGGTTTCATATTTCGACCGCTCGAGGAGGACAACACAATTCCGAGCAGTGACGAAAGACCAAATAGGATGAGGTACTGATAGTCTTTTACTGCTGCCACAAAGAAAGCATATGTGAAGTTGAATAACAGACGCACTAATAAGGACAAACTCGCCGGTTCGCCGTAGCGCCCTTTGCGGATCTGCGTGGTCGGCGCAAAGATCAACATCCCCATCGCAACCAGCGCGAAGAACAAAGCCGTACTTGCAGTGATGAGGGACTTCACTGCCCAGGGATGTTTGTAACGATAGGCAACAAACCCGGCAACGAGCACATAAACTCCAAGTGTGGAAACCATGACGGTAGTACCCGCTTCGGAAAATCCTCCGCCCAGAAAAGCAAGAATTCCAACCAGCGCGGTAAGCCATACGGAAGGTTTTTCACGAAGGCTTTGCGCAGTGATAAAAGCGAAGATCCATATAAGGAATACCAACGGTGAAGTGTACGTAAGCATTCCCGTGCGCCAATAAAGCGATTGATAGATTTGATCCGTTAGGTAAATGGAAGAATAAACAATCAACGAGGAGAACAACACTAATGCAGTCTTTGAAAGTTGATAACCCGTAATCAGGGAGATGTTGTAAAAGAGATAGATCAGCCCAGCCACCCAGAAGAGGATCGTCAACGGAGTCATCAATTGCACGCCCGTAATTTCGAATGCCTGTATTAACCCAGCGAAGATGGTGACCGAATAGCGGCTGGGAGTGTAGGTCACATCGTAGGAATAGCCTTTTACACTTTCGATAAAGCCTTTGTCCCTGAAATCTGCGTTGTAACACCAGTCATCGGCCCAGTAACGGTTATAGATGCCGAGATAAACGAACAGACCCACGCCTGCCAAAAATATGATCAAGCCAAGATAGGGAATGATTTGCTTTGCTTTTGTGGATATAGGCATGTAAGTGGTTGTCCTGAAAACGGGATAATTGCATGGACGATTATAACCAAAAGCCTTGAGGTAACGTCCCGAAGGTTGAAGCAAAAAGGAGAGCTCCAATGGCGGAAACCTTCAGGACGGTTTTGCCCATTAAACCCTTGACTTAGAGCCCACTCCAAGATGTAAACTTGTAGGTATGGAACGCCAAGAAGACAAACTCACGATTCGGCAAGCCGCTCAGACCACCGGGTTGAGTGCATACACCCTGCGATACTACGAGCGGATCGGGCTCATCCACCCCATCGACCGCGAAGGAAACACTCGCCGGCTTTATACCGCCGACGATATTGGCTGGATCGATTTTCTCACGAAGCTGCGCGCGACAGGCATGTCGATCAAGGATATGCAAAGATATGCAGCGCTTCAGCGGCGAGGCGATGAAACGTTGCGCGAGCGCGTGGAGATGTTGCAAGCACTTCGAGATCAAGTGCAGGAACGAGTTAGCGAGTTGAACGAACATCTGAAATTGGTCAACTATAAGATCGAAATCTACGAGCAAATTGTTGCAGAAAAAATGTCATCCTGAGCGTAGCGAAGGATCCCTAACTGGGACCTTGCGAGACTCTTCGGTCGCGAAGAACGCTCCCTCACATCGTCCCGACACTTGCACCAGCACGCAAGCGCAGGTGTGTCCTTCCGGAGAAGGACATCACACTTAATTCCTAAAGGAGAGAAAAAATGACTTCAACGACAAAAGCAATACAAAGAACCTTGGGACGCTCTGATCTTCGAGTTAGTGCGTTGGGGCTGGGCTGTTGGGCGATCGGCGGTCCCTGGTTTTGGCTCGATGGTCAGGGTGGCTGGGGTGATATTGACGATAACGAATCGGTCCGCGCGATACACAGCGCGCTCGATCACGGTGTCACCTTTTTCGATACTGCGGCAAATTACGGCACAGGTCACAGCGAACGGATGCTGGCTCGCGGGCTCGAAGGAAAACGCGATCAGGTTGCCATTGCCACAAAGTTTGGGTTCAACGTGAACGAAGTGGAAAAACGTGTGACGCTGCGTAATGACGATCATCTTCAATATGTACGCGGAGAATGCGAAGCAAGCTTACGCCGCTTGAATACGGATGTGATCGACCTGTATCAATTACACGTCTGGGATTACCCGATCGAAAAAGTGCCCGCGATGGTTGATGTACTCGAGTCACTCGTCAGCGATGGAAAGATTCGTTATTATGGATGGAGTACCGATTCAGTCGAAGGTGCGCGTCTCTTTGCGGATGGAAAGCATTGTGTCGCCATTCAACATGATCTAAATGTGATCCTCGATGCGCCGCAGATGATCGCTTTATGCGAGGAATTGAATCTCGCCAGCGTGAATCGCAGTCCGCTGGCGCGTGGGGCGTTGAGCGGAAAATATGCAAAGGGTACAGTCTTCCCAAAAAATGATGTTCGCAATGATGAATGGTCACGCGATCATTTCTTTGCTCCCACGCTTGATCAACTGGATGCCATTCGTGAAATTCTCACGAGCAACGGCCGCACGTTGGTGCAGGGCGCGCTGGCGTGGATCTGGGCGAGAAGCGAGAAGACTATTCCAATCCCCGGTTTCAAGACTGTTGCCCAGGTTGAGGAAAATGCCAGGGCAATGGAACTGGGTCCGCTGACTGCCGGGCAAATGAAAGAGATCGATGCGTTGTTGGGAAGATAATTTCCCACCCAATGTCATGCTGAGCCCAGCGAAGCATCTCCAGTGCATGAGCGAGACTCTTCGCTCCGCTCAGAGTGACAGAAAGCAGTACACTATGAAACTTCGTCCATTTGGAAACACGGACATGAACGTCTCCGAGATCGGACTCGGGGCATGGCAACTGGCAAACCCTGATTGGGGGATCGATGATAAGAACGAAGCACTGAAGATCGTGCAGAAATCGCTTGAGGCCGGATGCAACTTCTTCGACACCGCGCCGGGCTACGGCGGAGGGAGGAGCGAGGAATTACTCGGTCACGGACTAAAGTCCGTTCGCAAGGATGTCATCATCTGTACCAAGTTCAGTCATTACGGCGAAGATCATGAGCGCGATTTCGACGCGAAAAATGTCCGCCCCGTACTGGAAGGAAGCTTTCGCCGTTTGCAAACGGATTATGTGGATATCCTTCTGCTTCACAATCCGCCGCGTGAAAAGATGGATGGAAACGTCTCCGCAGAGTTGTATGAGGAACTCGAGAAGCTTAAGACCGAAGGCAAGGTCCGTGAATATGGCGTTTCCCTCGATTGGCGCATCGAGCTGGAAAATGTGCTGGACACAACGAAAAGTAAAGCCGCAGAAGTCTTCTTCAATGCGCTGTATCAGGAAGTATTGCCCGCATTTCAAAAAGCACAGGATCGGGGCATGGGATTGATCATCAAGGTGCCATTGGATTCGGGCTGGCTTTCCGGGCGCTATCGTGGGGATCATAAATTCGATGATATACGCGGTCGCTGGTCACCTGAAGTACTTGCCCGTCGAAGCGATCTTGTGGAGAAGTTCGCCGCGCTCGTCCCCGATGGGAGTTCCATGACCCATGCCGCGCTGCAATTTGTGCTGGCACAACGACAGGTTTCGACCGTTATCCCCGGTGCAAAAACTGTGGAGCAGGCGCTGGATAATTTTGCTGCGGCAGAAAAGCACTTGAGTCCCGAAGTTGTTCAAGCCATGCGCGACCTATGGACGCATGAGATCGAGAGCGATCCACTGCCATGGTAGCAAAACAAGAACCGCCGCCTTTCAGCGGCGGTTCTTGTTTTATTTTCTCCACGCCAGCGTGGCCTGACTTAATGCATCCACCTCTTCACGAGTCAACGCGAACGTGAGCGTTGCGGCGTTGTCCATGGCTTGTTTGCTGTTCTTCGCACCCGGGATGGGAAGCACGATCGGATTCTCGATCAGCCATCGAATTGCAACCTGGCTCGGTGTTTTCGAATAGCGATCCCCAATCTCACGCAGAAGTTTTATGACGGGCTGTGCCGCGTCCAATGCCTTGCTGTTGTATTGAGGCAGGAATCGTCGGAAGAATCCGCCGGCCTTGTTTTGGGCGGAATACTTACCTGTTAACATGCCACCTGCCAGCGGGGTATAAGCGATCAGGGTGATCCCCAATTCGCGACATGCATCCAAAACGCCGTTTACCTCGGGTTGCCGGTGCAAAAGTGAATACTCGACCTGATTCGATGCCAGGGGTATTCCACGTTTGGCGAGGGCAGCGTGGGCTTCCCGCATCTGTTCAGCGGAATAGTTGCTCACGCCTACCGCTCTGATCTTGCCCGCCTCGACAGCATCGGCAACCGCATCCATCAACTTCGGGATGGAAAGCCGGGCGTTGGGAAAATGATGCTGATAAAGATCGATCGAGTCGCGGCCCAGCCGCGCAAGAGTCGCTTCAAGTTCCTTTGGAAAATCCTCAACACGGAACGAAAACCCGGATGGAAACTTGGATGCGACCAATACATCCTTTCCACGTGCCAGCTCTCCCACCCGCCGCTCCGACGCGCCGCCACTATACATCGCTGCGGTATCGAATAAATTCGCACCTGCCGCAATACTAACTTCGAGGGCGCGTTCCTCCTCTTCGAATCCCTCCGCGCCGCCATACGCGGTTTTGGCCGGATGTAAACGCGCCAGCCCTTTGGCATCGCCCCACGTCATGGCACCAACTCCCATTCTAGGCACGCGCAAAGTACTGCGGCCTAACGTCGTGGTATGTTCCATTTTCCTGCTCCTTTGATTCTGTCATTACCCCGCCTGCCTTCGGCGGGGTTGCGACCTTCGGGAAGCAATCTCTTCTTCGGGTGAGGATCACTACCCGGAGAACACAATGACAATCCAGCCTGTTGTAGAAATCTCAATTCTGTGCTACGATACAGACCTGTATCGTTCTCTGTAATCATACGATACGAACCTGTATCGTGTCAAGAGGAAATTGGGATGAAAAAAGAGATCGCTCCAAGAGATAAAGTCTTCCAGACCGCTTCGCGCCTTTTCTATCAGAACGGTTATCGCGCCGTCGGTGTGGATACCATTGCTGCCAAATCAGGGATTGGCAAGATGACGCTCTATCGCCACTACCCTGCCAAGGATGACTTGATCGTTGCTTATCTCAAAAACAGCGATCAACTCTTTTGGAACAACTTCGAACTGATCACACGAGATGCCGCTACAGCATGCGAAAAATTACTGGCCTTCTTCCAATCATTGCAGGAGTATGTAAAATCTCCAACGTGTTATGGATGTCCATTCTTAAATGTTGCCACTGAATATCCCGAAACCGATTACCCTGGTCATCAGGTTGCGCTTGAACACAAGCAATCTGTCCGCATCAGGTTTCGTCAACTGGCAAAGGAGGCAGGTGCGAAAAAACCCGATGTTTTGGCCGACCAGCTTTTCCTGCTCATGGATGGTGCCTACATGGCCTCGCGCATGTTCGGCATAAAGAATCCGGCTGCACATCTCGCCGAAGCAGCGCAGACTCTGATCGATGCGTCGCTCGAATAGATCTCACGGACCGCGTTTATGAATGGAATGCATATCAACAGCGATACACAACTCGAACCCCGGGTCTATATCCTGCCGGACGGTATTACGATCGATGCAGATCACGTGACCCTGGATGGCCGAGGCGCGACCATTATGGGAACATCCAGAATAGCGAATCAGGGAATTAGTGTTTCCGGGCGGAAGAATATCGTCATCAAAAATCTACGAGTGATCAATTACTATCATGGGATTTCCATCCAGGGATCAACGGGCATCGAGATCAACGACTGTACAATTACCCTCACAACCGAAATACAATCGAATACTCTATTCCTGGATATATGGAAACCGGCCTCGGATGCGTACGGGGCTGCCATTTTTCTGGAGCAGGTCACAGATGCGAAAATCCATGACAATGATCTTCAGCATCAGATGAACGGGATTTTGAGCTATCAATGCAAACGATTGGATGTAACGAATAACCTCGCCAGTTACTGCAGCGGGTTTGGCTTCCATCTATTTGAAACGTGTGACAGCACCTTTACCGACAATTACGCCGATTTCTGTTGCAGGTATTATTTGAGCGGTGCCAGTTCCCATTTGGGAGCAGATGCCGCAGGATTCTTGATCGTTTTCAAGTCATGCAATAATGTTTTCAGGAAGAACTCTGCAAGATTAGGTGGCGATGGTTTTTTCCTGGCAGGTCTTACGCCCGATGGAATCGATGTGGGATGCAATCACAATGTGTTTCAGGAAAACGATGCGTCTTATAGCCCGAACAATGCCTTTGAAGGAGTCTTCAGCAAAGGCAATATCTACCAGGGGAACAAGGCAAATCATTCCAACTATGGATTCTGGCTGGGTTTTTCAAGCGACTGCACGTTGAAGGACAACCAAATTTACAACAACCGCCAGGCTGGGATTGCGGTGGAAAATGGCATTCACTTCGAAGTGCAGGATAATGACATTCAAAATAATTCGCACGGTATTCTAATCTGGACCCGATCGTATGAGTTTCTAAAAACGGTTCCGAACATGAATATCACCAGCAGTGATTGGCTGATCGAAAGAGATAAATTGATTCAAAACAGGAAAGCTATTCGTATCGCGGCGGATCAGGACCATGGAGTACGACCACTCCTCGAGGAGCCGTCATCTCCTGCCCCCAACAAGCATATTATCCAAAATAACGAGATTCGAGATAACGTCATTGGGATTGAACTGGAAAAAGTTCAAGATACGGAGATGAACCAGAATACATTTAACAATCTGATTGCCAATCTTGATGAAAGATAACGCTTCGGAGTTGCGATCACTCCTTCAGCAAGAAGTCCCCGCCAGCTAACAATCCATCTAAAATCACCTTTACTGCTTCCGACTCCAATAGCTTTTCCAGGCTAAATGTTTTCAATCGTGTCTGCGTCGTGCGGACTGATGGCTCAAGGAAATCACCGAATGGCAGGGAAGTTTTGAACAATTGAAAATATAAAAACCTGCGCGCATTACGATTGAACTCAGCAGGCACCTCGATACCTTCTGCATCCAGAAATTCTTTCATCTTTCTTCTTACATCAACCACAGTCTGCGGAAAGAAGACAGTTTGATATTGTGTAAAACGAGCTTTTCCCGCACACAACACCGCCGCGCCCATAATCGAAGCCTCCAGTCCAATCGTCGAGTTATAGACCATGACGAATTTGGATTTCCGGATCAACTCATAGGAACTCAACGTCTCGCGCGGGCCGACAAAGATGACGTTCGGCTCTTGATCCACGCTGCGGCTCGATACCCAACCTTCGACCGTTTCCCGGCTGGATTTTCTTACGCGCAGTTCGTCAGGATGCGCACGGATGACGAATAACGTCTCGCGATGTTCCCGGATTATTTCCAATGTGAGGTCAAGCCAATCGAACATATCTTCAAAGACAGTATTGGCATGTGGCTGGCTTGTATCGAATATGACATTGGTAAAGATGGGAACGATCTGTTTGAACCCCGCTGCTTTTTGCAGAAACGTCTCGTCGAGTCCTTTCATATCCGCCCAAAATTTGATACCCGCCATCGTGAAGTCGCCTTGAAAGCGTTTTGCCAAGTAGGATTCCAGCTTTGCATTCTGCTCATCGTTCAATTCGAATTCATCAGGGATATGGATGGGATAGGCCGTCGCTTCGCCATCAGTGAAGAAGGCCGTCGCGGGTTGAAGTCCCACTTCGTGCGTGATAACACGCAGTCCGCGTTTCTGTGCAATGTAACGCGCGGTCGCTTCGGGGTAGAACTGACCGTTGAACACCACCACCGCACGCGGATTCGTTTCATCCAGGAATGTCGAAAACTTCTGCGTAATATTCCACGCGGACAAAATATATTCACGCAACAGATAACGTGTCGATTCATCATCGTTCAAGTGATGGATGCGCAAAATCCAGCGCAGCCCGGGCAGGCATAATGCGCCAAGCGGAACTGTCAGTGCGAGGAGTGCTTGTTGCGACGAAACAATTTCCAGCGTAGTATGGGATTGCTTCGCTTCGCTCGCAATGACGGGTCGTTCTTTTAATGACCATTCAAATTTGGATAATTCATCAACGGGTAGATTTTCCAATGCGCGTTCAAGTTCCTTATCACGGTCAAAGGAAAACCAATTTATATGTTTACCTGTGTATTTGTCTACTTGTATACCTGTATACAGTGTCCTCGATTGATAAATACAGGATTTACATGGCGGCGCTTGACGAACCTCGTCGCGGTTTGTCCCCAATACGCAGTGACTCATCCCTGAATGACACGCAAAATATGCAACGGGGATTCCTTTTAACCGCACGGCCCACGAGGCAAGCAGGTGAAAACCGCTATTCCAGGAGAGATCATCGATCCCGGTGGATGCTTTGAAGAATACGATAGGAGCACCGGATGGAGGTGGCGAGTGTCGGGTGACGAGTTTGGCTACATACGCAATTTTCAGATTATTGAGTCTGCGGACAAGTCCACGTTTGATGCGTTGGGTGAAAAAATTAGAGAAACGCGAAAGCATTGATGGTCACCTTGTAAATGTGTTTCTTAATGAAAAGGACTGACACCTTTCATTGTTCGAACAGAAAGCGCTCAACAATCTCTGCATATTTATCCGTCTCTTCAATATCCAGAAAATGTGCACTATGTTCAAGGATCACCAGTTCACCTCCCGGCATCGCCGCTGCCACATCTCTACAAATCTCAACACCGACATTCCTGTCATAAAGGCCAACCATGACCAGGGCCGGCACAAGGATTGCATGAATTCTGTCCAACAATGGTATATCCACGGGTTGCCTGGCCAGCGCCTTGTACATGAGTCCAGTGTTGACCAGGTTGCTCTCTTCCCACATTCTTCGATTTACGACTGCCATCTCAGGGTCATGAAATAGAAAGCGGTCCACCGTTTCCGTCTTTACAATATCCCAGACGTTTGCGAGGCGTTCGTCAGCAGGCTTGGGTTCGTTGATAATCTCCCTGATTTTGTCGAGCAGCTCATACCTGGCCAATGTCTGAAAACCATAAAGTTGCACGCACGATTGCCGTTCATTTCTTCCTATACCTATACTGGGGGCCTGTAGGATTAGTTTGTCAACATTCTGCGGATATGCCAATGAATATTCCAGGGCAAGTTCACCGCCGAATGAAAAACCCAGCAGGGTCATTTTATCCAGCCCAAGGACCAGACGAAGCCTTTCGAGATCGAAAACAAGTGCAGGAATGGAATAATCATCCGAGTCCTTTGGAGACTCGGAACGACCACATCCGCGCTGTTTGTAGTAAATTACCGCTGAATAGGACTCGAGCTTCGGACCAATAGTCCGCTCAAAATTATATACATTCCCGCCAGGTCCCCCGTGAAGGATAACCATTGGAGTTGTGGCATTTGCCGCGCCAGCGATTCGATACCAATGGACGATGCCATTTAATTCAATATAGCCTTCCTTGTCACAAAGAATGGACGACAAATTCCATCTCCTTTAGAAATTGTATCCAACATGCCTGGCCATGCTGGCAAGGCTCATAGTATTGATCCTGCGGACAAGTCCGCGTTTGATGTGTTGGGTGAAGAATTCGTTGAGCATGATATTGTCCCCAATCTTATCAGCAAATCCTAACGCCAAAAATCACTTATTATCATGCACCACTGGCATACTTTCGATGATGCGTGGATTGAGGATCCGTTCCAGGGCGGACCCCAGCATTGCAAACGCCAGACCGGTCAACAGCAGCAGGAAGATCGGC
>JBGPNQ010000140.1:0-12044 GCA_041487615.1 Anaerolineae bacterium | reverse complement strand
GGTTCATTCGTCGCCGCGGCTTGCCGTGTGGCAACCGGCGTTGTCTCAGCCGAGGGCGTTCCTGCCTCAGCCGCGACGGAAGTCTCGTTGACGGGTGCAACTTCCGCCGTTGGAGTAGAAGCGGGCGCTGCCGCTACGGCAGGAGTCGTGTCAAGCGATAAACTCCGTAAATAGACGGCCACAGCCCACATATCATCATCACTGAGATCGGTGCCGAATGCCGGAATGGAATCCTTGCCCTGCTTGACGATGCGGGCCAGGTCCACCTCGCTCATTGCCGACATCCTGCTTTGATCCTTGAAGAGGTCTGTAGAACAATTCACGCATTTGGACTCGAATATTTTCCTGCCTTTTGCAGCCTGGTCCTCAGTGGTATGAAGTGTCATCGCGTACGCAACGACATCCCATCGCTCCTGATCGTTGAGACTGTTGAATGGAGGCATGAGACGATCCATTCGGCCGCGTGTAACTGTTGTATACCAGTCTGCAAGGATTGCCGGGCGGGCGATCTCAGGCAACCCAAACGCCGGGACCGTGACGCCCAGCTGAATTCCCTGCGGACCATCTCCCATGCCAGTCGCACCATGACAACCCGCGCATTTTTCTGCAAAGATGGCTTTTCCGTTTTCAACGTTTGGCATTTGTGGAGGAACCAGAACAAGGGTGGGTACCGGCGTAGGAGAAACGTACCCGGGCGGTGGAGTAACATCCTCGGCGAGCGTGAAATTGCAGGCGGAGACGAGGGTGGTCAGTATGGCGAATAAAATAAGGTTTCGTAATTTCATGATCGTTTCCAGAATAGCTCGGTGATTGCTCTTATGTTAATGACTTCCCACAGGATGGACAGAATCTGTCTGAGATCATGACAGGCTTTCCGCATTTGGGGCAGAAGCCGGATGATTTTTCCTTGCGCGATTTGCGACGACTCGCGATCATCGATTCGACATCTTCATCACTGACCTCAGGTTCGGCAGTGGACGCATCGGCGCGGCGCGCGGCAATTGCTTTTTCAATGCGGGCATCTGCATCCTGCGAAGAGGTCGGCTGCAGGGCGATGGAGTCGATCCGTCGCAAAATGTCTGCACCTTTTTGCAGGAGGGAAGCGCGCTGAGTTGGATAATCCTCATCGGGAATCTTCCCCAGTTTGAAATCAAAATCGAGTTCCTGAAGTGAGTTGATAACACGATCGCGTTCTGCCATGAGCGCGGAGAGTTCATGCTCCTCTTCGGTCACACGGCGGGCACGTCGTTCCATGAAGGGCGCGTATAAATAGATCGCGACGAGAATGAGTATGGCGAGTGTGAAGAAAATTGCGGTGAGTTGCATAATCGCTCTACTTGAGCAACGGATCTATTTGAGCTCGGATTTGATCTACAGATGCGAATGGACCAACCTGCACATATTGTAGAATCCCATCCCCGTCTACAAAATACGTTTCAGGTACACCTTTGATGCGGAAGTATTGCGAGATACGCGTCGCGAGATCGGGACCATTGGCAAAGGTGATGCCAAATTTTTTTAGATAGATGCGCGCTTCAGGTTCAGTATCTACATAATCCACACCGAGGAAAACAACCTTGCCCGAGGATTCATATTCCTTCCAGGCCTGCTGCATTTCGGCAGCTTCCTGTTCGCAGGGCTTGCACCAGGAAGCCCAAAAATTTATTACGACAACTTTGCCACGCAGGTCTTCGAGATTGATTTCACTTTTGCCTTCAAATTGGTAGCCACTATATAATGGCAATTTGAAATTATCGATCTTTTGCCCGGGTTGAACCGTTCCTTGTTGTGCGCGCCGTAATCCCAGCGCGACGATGGCAAGCAAACCAACCAGGAATGCCCAGACGATGACTTGTACCCAGAGTGCGACACCACGGCGTGGAGTGGAGTATGTTGATTCTGTCATGAAATTTTCCCTGCTTATTTTTGATTCTTCAATTCTTCTTCGAGCTTGGCGATATACGGATCGATGGGCTGGGCCTCTTTTTCAGACGCAGCTGCCTCCTGTGTGGAAGGCTTCATCCACATCTGAAAACCGCGCACCAGCAACAATGCACCGAGCAAAATTGCGATGCCAGGAACGAGATAGGAAGCGAGTCGATTGGGCGGTTCGGCGAGGACACGGTCGCCGTATTGAGTGACAAAATATTGCTTGATTTCAGCGTCGCTTTTGCCTTCCGCGAGCATGGTGCGGATCAGATCACGCCATTGACGGCACGCTTCGGTCGGACAGACATCCAGCGGCGTGCTTTCACAGACGGGGCAATACAACTGTCTGGCAACGCGGTTCACATCATCGTCGGTGGGGGTCGGTCCTTGTGCAGATGCGATGAGGGTACGTGTGAGTGCGAACATCAGGGCAACCACGATTGCCAAAGGTACCATGTCCCAAAGGGATACTTCGTGATAATTAGTAGATTTTTTACCGCCGATCGTGCTCATATTTTCCTCATCATGTAGCGATCGCCGATTAATCTGCTGCGCTGGGTTGCTGGGCTCGTGCCCCAACGCTGACGGCTGCAGGTTCGTTTTCGTTTTCCGGCCAGGCGGCAATGATGATACCGAAGAAGAAAAGCAGGCTCCCGAGCCACAGCCAGTTGACCAATGGATTGACGAATACCTTGAACGTTGCTCCCGTTGTCGAAGCCGGTTCCCAATCGATCAGCAAAACATACAGGTCATCTCTCAACGTGGCGCGTTCGCCAGGTATCGTCATGGCTTGTTGTGAATCGTAGTAATAATCCTTGCGAGGATGCAATTCGCCGAGATAGATTCCGTTCCGATATACGTCTACAACGGCACGCGTAAAATTTACGCCCTTGCCACTTTCATCCCAGGAAGCCAGTTCCTTGTAGGTGATCGTGTAGTTGGAAAGCTTGAGCGACTCGCCTGCACTGATTCTTCCCTGTGTTTGAACCTGGAAGCTTTCAATCCCAATGATTCCAACTGCCATCAACATCATGCTGATATGGATGATGTATCCACCATAGCGGCGGCGGTTACGACCGGTCAAATTCCATAATGCGGCAAGGATGTTTTCTCCCTGGCTTCGCTGGCGCGCATATCCACCGCGGACATACTCGTAAATGGTTACAAGGATGACGAGGGCAATCAGGAAGAAACCGATGAGTGCCAGGACCTTATGAGTGTAGGTAACGAAGAGCACGGCCGTCAAAATCACAGCCGCCAGCGCCGGCTTCCAGATTGCGCGGCTCAGCGTCTGAACTGTTGAATGTCCCCATGCGGAGAGGGGAGCAATCCCCATCAATAACATCAGCGACGCGAAAAGTGGGCCAGTGGCCCGCTCGTAGAATGGAGGTCCCACCGTCACTTTCGCGCCTGTAAAGAGTTCGGATATGAGCGGGTAGATCACGCCCCAGAAACAAACGACCAAAATGCTCATAAACAGGAGGTTATTCAAAAGGAACAAGGCTTCGCGTGAGAGCATGGACGTCATTTGTGTTTCAGATTTCAAATCGCCCCAACGATAAATGATCAATGCCACAGACGTGATGAGCGAAACGCCAATGAACCCAAAGAAGAATGGACCTATTGCACTCTGAGCGAAGGCATGAACGGAAGAAAGCACGCCTGAACGAGTCAGGAACGTCCCAAAGATCACAAGGGAATACGTGAGAATGATCAGGAGCATGTTCCAATGCTTCAGCATGCCGCGCTTCTCTTGAATCATGACCGAGTGCAGGAATGCGGTACCGGTCAACCACGGCATGAACGCCGCGATCTCCACCGGGTCCCAGCCCCAGAAGCCACCCCAACCCAGCACATCGTATGCCCAGCGGCTGCCCAGCACGAGTCCAAAGGAGAGGAACAACCATGCCCACAATGCCCAGCGGCGCGTCAAACGGATCCAGCGGTCGTCCGTGCGCCCGGTGATCAATGCTGCGATGGCAAATGCATACGGAATGACAAAGGAGACAAAGCCAAGATAAAGCATGGGAGGATGGATGACCATGCCCGGGTGGCGAAGGAGCGGGTTGAGTCCACGCCCATCGGGAGGAGTGTAGACGATGCTGTTCGCGGGCTGAAAGGTTTGGGCCTTGATTCCATCGAAGGTTTGATAGAGTTGTGCAAATGGATTCTCGAAGACCAGGTTCATGCCAATGAAGAATGCCATCGTCACACAGGCAACAACAATTACCCAGGGAAGGAATTCGCGGTCGCGGTCCCATTTGCGCAACGTGACAAGCGATGCAAACGCCGACATCAACCACGACCAGAAGAGGAGCGAGCCGGATTGTCCGCCCCACCAGGCGGTGACCTTTAGATAGGTGGGCATGCTGCGGCTGGTTACTTCATAAACGAATTGTACTTCATAGTGATTGTTAACCAGAAGATAAATGAGAATGCCTGCGGTCAGCGTGAGAAGCGGCCAGGTCAATAGCATGGCACGACGCGCGCTTTCCACCATGGATGGATTCTTTGTGCGTTCGCCATAGATCGCGGCGAAGATACTGTAGAGAGTTACCAGGAATGAAACGGTTAAAACGCCAAATCCGAAGTTAGCTATCATGGAAAATCTCCTTCGATTAAAAACCCTAAAGACCGAAACGACCTCTAGGGTTTTTTGTTCTTAACCAGCCTGCTTTGGCACGGCCTGTTCGTAACGAGTAGGACACTTGAGCAGGAGTTCCTCGGCGTAGAAAACACCATCTTTACCGAGATGACCGGTCATGATTGCCTGCGCTTCATTGCGGAGAAGGTCGGGCTTGGGTCCAACATAAACAACCTTTATGCGAGATCGTGATGGATCGATCACAGCCTGATGGAGGGCCACGGCGAGCCCGCCTTCCGTTTCGAGGGTAGCATTATCGCCGGGGACGTGTGCAACGTCAAAGCTTAAGGTTAATGTCTGGGCATCGTATTGAATCGTGTCGCCAACAACGGCCCCAGACACGCGCAGATTTTTATCCACGACATTGGAGCCCTTGGCGTTGAGTTCGTCTACGGTCATGAAATATTCCTGGGTGGCTGCGGTGGAACTCCAAATTAAGAAAATGACAGCTCCAAGAATGAGTATGCCGCCGATTACAAACTTGTTGAAGTGCATGCCTTCCTCCGATGTCGAGTGATCCAAATTGGATGAATAAAGCTGTTTGTATATTGTACATGTAGAGATTAATAATCACTGAGAAGAGCGTCTGATGAATGTCATGGAAACCCCCCAAATTTATCCCATTCCTACATGCATTAAGTGGTTCGGGTAATTCTACTCGAATCACAGTATTTATATGATTTTATTCACTGTAAAATGATGACAACCCAACTTAAAATTGGGTCGCTTACCCCATGCCAAAAAGTGGGTAATTTGACTGTATAATCTAAAAATTCGCAACATACATTAACGAGGAGAGTGCAAATGAACAAGTGGTTCAGGGTGCACACATTTCAGCTGGGGTTGGCGGGTCTGGCGCTCGGAGTTTTGCTCCTGCTAGTCGTCGTGGCCTTTTCTCAATCCACATCCGTTTTGGCGGCACCTCAATTACAAGGTGAAGCACCATCCAACGAAGTATGTTTGGCCTGTCATCAACAGCAGGGAATGACAGCACAAATTGGTGGGCAGCCTCTTACACTAACCATTGACGGAGCGAAATTCGAAGCCTCTGTGCACGGGACAGAAAACATCGCCTGTGTGGATTGCCATACGAACATTTCTGGTTTTCCTCATCCCGAAGTGACTGCCAGCAGTCCACGGGATTTTTCACTGGAAATGTATCCCACTTGTCAGCAGTGTCATAATGAACAGTATCAAAAAGTCCTGGATAGTGTTCACCAGACAGCGCTTGCCGCCGGCAACACGAATGCCGCGGTCTGCACCGACTGTCATAACCCCCACACACAAACGCGGCTTACAAATAAAGCTACGGGTGAGCTTTTGTTGGGCGCACGGCTCCTGATCCCACAAACGTGTGCAAAGTGTCACAGCACAATCTATGATGCCTATAGGCAAAGTGTACATGGCGCGGCGTTGACAGAAGAAGGAAATCAGTTCGTCCCCACTTGTATTGATTGTCACGGTGTACATAACATTCAAAATCCCACAACGGCGACATTCCGTAACAGCACGCCTTATCTTTGTGCGAAATGCCATACCAATGAAACGATCATGAAGCAGTATGGCATATCCACCAACGTACTGAATACATACGTCGCAGACTTTCACGGCACAACAGTGAAGATGTTCGAAGAGAACTATCCGGATCAACCAACGAACAAACCGGTTTGTACAGATTGTCACGGTATTCACGATATTATGAGACCGGATGATCCCCAGGCAGGTATTGCGTTCAAGAAAAATTTGCTTGTCAAATGCCAGCAATGTCATCCTAATGCAACTACTGCAAATTTTACCGATGCCTGGATGAGTCACTATGAGCCCAGCCCTCAGGCGTTCCCTCTCGTATATTACGTCAATCTGTTTTACAAGTTTTTTATCCCAGCGGTCCTCGGTGGGATGGGTTTTTATGTGCTCACAGATATCTACCGTAGATTTATTGCACGTCCCAAACCTGTAAAAGGAGAAACGCAGAAATGAGCGAGCACACCCCACGCATGTACGAGCGGTTCCCGCTTGCCCGTCGCATCGAGCACCTGGTGATGTTGCTTTCCTTCACGACGCTGGGACTTACTGGTCTGCCACAAAAATTTTCGAATGCGCCTGTTTCCATTGCCTTTGTGCACGTTATCGGTGGCATTGAGAACCTGCGCTCCATTCACCACTTCGCCGCGGTTGTCATGATGCTTGGTACAGCCTGGCATATCCTTGTCTTTGGCTATCTGTCTTATGTGCGTCGCACACGCTTCAGTATGCTACCCAGCGTGCAGGATATCAAGGATGGCTGGCAAGCTCTGATGTATAACCTGGGTTTTGCGAAAACCTTCCCGCAAATGGGACGTTATACTTTCGAAGAAAAGATGGAATATTGGGCCTTCGTATGGGGCACGATCATCATGGGAACAACAGGCTTCATGATGTGGAATCCAATTTCCACCGTGAGGTTCCTGCCCGGTGAAGCGATCCCGGCTGCGAAGGCTGCACATGGTGGGGAAGCGCTTCTAGCGGTGCTCGCCATCATCATCTGGCACATGTATGGTGTCCACATCAAACGCTTCAACAAATCCATGTTCACCGGAAAAATGAGCGACGCAGATATGCTCCACGAGCATCCACTTGAGCTGGCAGATATTAAAGCCGGTATTGCAGAACGTCCGGTTGATTCAGTCACAATACGCAAACGCCAGAGGGTTTATTTCCCCATTGCAGCCGTGCTGGCGCTCTTTATGCTGGGTGGTGTGTATGGATTCGTCAATGCTGAACAGACGGCGCTCACAACAACTGACCGACGGATTCCTACCGTGGTAGTGTTTGTGCCTCAGACACTCACTCCCGCACCGACTCAGACCGCGACTCTTCCCCCAACGGAAACACCCCTGCCACAACCATCTCTAACGGGAGTTCCTCTGGGAACAGAGACTACACCATCGGGACCAGCCTCAGCCCTGACGTGGGACAATTACGTCGGCGTGATGCTCCAGACCAAATGTGGGACCTGTCACGGCGCGGCAGCGACGGCAGGATTGAACCTGAGCACGTATGCCGACGCGCTGAAAGGCAGCAATTCAGGACCTGTGATCATCCCTGGCGATGCACTTAATAGTTTGCTTATCACAAAACAAGAGGCAGGCGGACATCCCGGCCAATTGACGCCAGAAGACATTGCTCAAGTAATTGAGTGGATCAACGCTGGCGCACTCGAAAAGTAAATGGAGCCATCCTGGGGTTTGGAGGAGTCGCAGAATTTTGTTGAAAACCTGTCACAAAGGAGAAAAGGCTATGGATGCATCTGAAGAAGGTAAGATGGGTAGGCGTGATTTCATGAAGGCAGTCATTGTTGGTATCAGTGGTGTAATTGGCGCTGCGATCGGTTTGCCAGCAATAGCCTATATCGTGGGACCGGCACTGACGAAAGCCGCCGACACATGGATTCATTTGGGTACAGTCAACAAAGTTGAGTTAGGCAATCCGACCCTTTTCAAAACTATAATCGAGACGCAGACCGGTTGGATTAATGCTGAAGAGGAATTTTCGGCCTACGTATTGACCGAGAATGGTCAGGATTTCATTGCAATGTCGAATATATGCACCCATTTGGGTTGCCGGGTGCGTTGGATTCCTGATAAGGAAGGTTTCTATTGCCCATGTCACAACGGTGTCTTTGCCAAGGATGGGACGGTAGTATCTGGCCCTCCACCTCGCCCTCTGGACCGTTTTGAGAGCAAAGTTGAAGATGGCGTCCTTTTCGTAAAGAGAGGCTAACATGATAGCTAAACTCGCTGACTGGTTGGATGAACGCTTTGCTTGGCGCACAGTGTGGGAGGCGATCTTTCTACGCAAAATCCCGCATGTCAATTGGTTATATACCCTTGGCAGTGCCACTCTTTTCGTGGCGGTTACTCAAGCTGTAACTGGCATATTGCTCACCATTTACTACGTGCCTACTCCGGATCATGCCTATGACAGTGTAATGTACATCACGACCCAATTGCCAGCCGGTTGGTTTATTCGGGGTTTGCATCACTGGGGTGCAAGCGCCATGGTTGTACTTACGGTGCTTCATCTTCTGAGAGTATTTTTTTACGGTGCATATAAATATCCGCGCGAGGCAACATGGATTACAGGCGTGATACTGTTTTTGGTCGTAATTGGTTTTGGTTTTACTGGCTATCTTCTTCCATGGGATCAAAAGGCCTATTGGGCAACCACCGTAGGCACTCGAATTGCTGGCGTAGCCCCTGTAATAGGTGACTGGCTGTTGCGTATCGCTCGCGGTGGAGAAAATCTATCGGCTGTTACACTCGCTCGCTTTTTCGGGACGCATATCTGGATTCTGCCTGGAGCCCTGGCAACTTTGATTCTTATCCATCTTTACCTGGTAATTCGTATTGGCATCTCGGCTGTTCCCAGCCGAAAGGAGGAGTAGCCATGAACGAAGAACAGAAGAAAGAGTATCTTGAGCACTATAAGGCTGCCAAGGAAAAGGGTGTACCTTTTTTCCCGGATATTATTTTTAAAGATGTGGTCATATCTTTTGTAGTTTTCATCCTCCTGGTGGCACTCGCATACTTTATTGGTGTTCCTACCGAAGCGCGGGCCAATCCCAATGACACAACATATACGCCTCGGCCGGAATGGTATTTTCTTTTCTTGTTTCAGCTCCTCAAATATTTTCCGGGCAAGCTCGAAGTCCTCGGTGCGATGGTCATTCCAGGATTGTTGATTCTCGCATTGCTTCTTCTGCCTTTCATAGACAAGAGTCCAAAACGTCATTTCCTCAACCGGCCTTTTGCAAGTGTTGCAGCCATATTAGTTGTAGGCGGAATTGGGATGTTAACGGTCTTGGCTTTGCGCGAGGCACCACCTCCGTTGGCGACTGTGCCCGTTGATCAGGCCGCGACGCTGTATTCGCAGAACTGTGCCAATTGTCACGGCCCCAGTATTGATGTCCCGGCAGGAACCGATTTGCATCAACTGATTGCGCAAGGCAAACACGAAGGTATGCCAGCCTGGGGAGGCGACCTCAGCACAGATGAGATTGATGCGTTGGCAGGTTTCATTACTTCACCAAACGGTAGTGCTCTTTACACTCAATATTGCGGAGAGTGCCATAAAAATCTAGTGCAGGCCGTTGGGAATCCTCAAGAGCTGCAGAGGGTCTTTGAAGAGGGCACAAACTATCCTCCACATCAGAATCAGAGCATACCTAACTGGAAAGAGAAACTGACGGGTGATGAACGCAATGCCCTGCTAAACTTCCTGGCTGCTCCTGATGGCCAACGGCTTTTCCAAATAAACTGTTCTGGATGCCACGGTGTGGGGGTTGCGTTCAATGGTACAGAAAACGAACTGCGGGATTTGATCAGTAAAGGTGGACAACATCTAACCATGCCGGCATGGCAAGGAACGTTGAACCAGGCGGATCTTGAAACTTTAGCTACCTACGTAACTAATCCCAATTCAACCCCCGTAGGAGAAAAGCTCTTTGGTCAACATTGCAGCAGTTGTCATGGAGATCAGGTCCCGACCGCTCCTGATATCGAGACTGCCCGTAAAATCATCAGCACAGGCGGTCCGCATGTGACAATGCCGGTCTGGGGCAACGTCCTTACACCTGAACAGCTTGATGCACTTGTCCAATATACTTTGGAGGCCAGCAAAGGAAAAGGCACCGAAGAAGGTGCTCAACTTTTTGCAAGCAACTGTGTCCCATGTCATGGGCAGTTTGGGGAGGGAGGTCCGAACCTAACCCGGCCCGGCGACATGATAACTTCAATTAGTTCACCTGATTTTCTCAAAACACGTGATGACACAACGATACGAAACATCATTTCACAGGGACAGCCGGACTCTGGCATGTCTCCATTCGGCTCAGCCAACGGCGGTCCCTTGTCGGATGATGAAATTGACTCACTGGTAGCTTACGTCCGAAGTTGGGAAGCAAATCCACCGGCAATCGCACCACCGCAAGCACCCACGCCGATGCCCACTCAGCCAGCTCCGGTCGCGCTTACTGCTGAACAAATATTCAAAGGCATTTGTGCGCAATGTCATGGTTTGAATGGGGAAGGTGGTAGCGGACCAGCACTAAACACGCCGGAACTTCAGACTAAATATGACGATCAGGCTCTATTCGAACTGATTAGCAAAGGTATTCCTTCTACACCGATGATCGGCATAGGCGGTACATTTTCTGACGAGCAAATTAAGCAATTGGTTAGCTTCATCAGAAATCTGAAACCTGGTGAAGCGGGCACAGGAACGCCTGCCAGTGCATCAACATTCTCCGCACAGGTTTTGCCCATTCTCCAGGCAAAATGCCAGGGATGCCACAATTCTAGTACCACACTTGGAGGCTGGGATATGTCTTCCTATGAGTCGGTCATGACAAGTGGAGAGAACGGCCCGGTAATTATCGCTGGAGATGTCCAGAACAGTTTGCTGGCTCAGCTCCTCCAAGGAACAAATGGAAAAATTATGCCTCCTTTGGGAGTTTTGCCTCCGGAAGAAATCCAGGCCATTTTAGATTGGATCGCTACTGGCGCAAAAAATAATTAAAGAGGTGAATATATGTTGAAACGAATCCGAGATGCCCTTCGCAGATTTTTCTTCCCTCCTCATGGCTCACCGCGTTGGGTAATGGTCTTGCCTTATGCAGCGCTCGGAATCCTAACGCTCAGCTTGTTGGTGGGTGGAGCCTATGCGTGGGACTATACAAACTCGTCCAGATTTTGTGGCACGAGCTGCCACACCATGCCACCTGAGTATGCTGCCTACCAAGTCTCTCCGCATGCACGCATTGCCTGTGTTGAATGTCATATCGGGCGGGAGTTCATTGGAAATCAGATTTTCCGCAAAGCTGGCGATGTCAGGCATATTATCGCCATGACTTTCAAGACCTATGAGTATCCCATCCGAGTTAAGAGCATGCGCCCGGCACGCGAGACCTGCGAGAAATGTCACTCACCAGAAAAGTTCTCAGATGATAGCTTGCGTGTCATTTCTCATTTCAAAAATGACGAGGGCAATACGCCTTATAGTATTTACCTCGTGCTGAAGACTGGCGGTGGTGCCAAGCGTGAAGGACTGGGACGTGGTATTCACTGGCATATTGTGAACAAAGTCTATTATTATCCCACTGACTCTGAGGACCAGAAAATCCCGTTTGTGCGTGTTGTCAATGATGATGGTTCTACCAGTGATTACGTGGATGTCGAAGCGAATTTAGATACATCAAAGATCGATTCGAGCAAGCTTAAGGAGATGGACTGCATCACCTGCCATAATCGGATCACACATCGCATCTATACGCCTGAGGAGTCACTCGACCGCGCACTCACTCTTGGCCAGATTTCTCAAAGCATTCCTGATATTCGGGAGAAAGCAATTGAAGCCCTAAGAGGCGAATATGCCTCTCAGGCCGAGGCGCAAGCTGGGATTGCCAAATTGCAATCCTACTACAAGGGTAACT
>JBGPNQ010000139.1:0-12069 GCA_041487615.1 Anaerolineae bacterium | reverse complement strand
CGCACGCGCCGCGGCCCGACGTACATCGATCTGGGGATCGTCCAGCAGGACATTCGTGAGGTCATCGAATGTAGATGGGTTGCGGAACAGTCCAAGCGCCAGACATGCAGCCATGCGGACTTCATCTTCCGGGTCTTTGAGCAAATTCAATAGTGGTTGGATGGCTTTTGGTTCACCCATTTTCCCCAATGCTACCGCGGCGCGCGAACGAACGGTAAAGTATTCGCCCTGTATCGCGTCTAACAGCGCAGGGGCGGCAGCCCGATCCCTGCTGATGGCGAACACTTCCGCCACGCGTCCGCGTATGACGGGATGCGCGCTGGCGAGTAATTTGATCAGCATGGGTGCGGCGGAGGGGATTCGGGCGAGAATCTGCTGAACCAGCGGGAGCAGGTTGGCGTCTTTCGTTTGGAGCGCTTCAAGGAGCGGAGTAAGCGCGTCGGCACCGAGTCGGATCAAATCCTGTGCGACGCGGTCGCGTTTGGTCACATCCGAAAGTTGAGTGATGAGGCGTTTGGCTTCGCCTTCTTTACCGCCAGTCAGCCAGTCCATGTGCGTATTGTACTGTTAAAGTCGACAGGACTGGAAAGTAGACGGAAAATCTCTGATATAATTTTTTGTGGAGAGACGTACATCGTGGCGCTTGTAGCGCCATGTTATTTTGCCTGTACCTCGCTATTATATTTTTTTGGGAGTGAAGATGAAGAAGGAACAGCTGTTGGATTTGTATCACCAAATGGTGTTGATTCGCCGCGTGGAAGAACGCGGCGCTGAACTGTATCAGGCGGGTAAGATCGGCGGTTTCATGCACCTGTATATCGGGCAGGAAGCCGTCTCGACGGGTTTGATCGCAGCCCGTGAACCACGTGACCGCGTGATCACCGCCTATCGCGATCATGGCGTTGCCATCAACTGTGGAATCCCTGCTGACAGGGTGTTGGCTGAGTTGCTTGGCAAAGCCACGGGTATGTCGAAGGGCAAAGGCGGCTCCATGCATATGGCGGACACGGAAAAGAACATGTGGGGTGGACACGCCATCGTCGGCGGTCACCTGCCGATTGCCGCGGGACTTGCACTCGGTGATCAATATGCAAAGAATGACAATGTGACCATTTGTATGTTCGGTGATGGCGCGACGAACATTGGTTATTTCCATGAGGCGCTCAATTTAGCGAAAACCTGGGGGTTGCGTGTCTTGTGGGTCTGCGAAAATAACATCTATGGCATGGGCACTTCGGTGGAACGCGCTTCAGCCGTCTCTGAGATTCGTCAGAAGGCGGAGGGCTACGGTATGAAGAACAGCCGCGTCGATGGCATGGATATCCTGAAGGTCTACGAAGCTGCAAAGGCAGCGATTGATTTTGTCCGCAGCGAAAGCCAACCCTACCTGCTCGAAGTGACCACGTATCGTTATCGCGGTCACTCGATGGGTGATCCCGAACGCTATCGAAAACAAGAGGAAGTAAAGAAGTGGCAGGAAAGCGACCCGATCGGCATCTTCCGCAATTATCTGACAGAGAAGCAATCCGCCACGGCCAAAGCATTGGATGAAATCGATGATGGGGTTGAAGCAGAGGTTAACAAAGCGGTCGAATTCGCGGAGGCTTCTCCCGAACCCGCGCTGGAAGATCTGTTCAAGGATATATACACTGAGGAAGTAGACAGGTAGTCAAGTACACAAGTATGCAGGTAGTCATACATCATCTGTTTACATGTCTACTTGTTTACATGTCTACTTGTTTACATGTGTACTGGTATACGTTTTTGCGACATACAAGGAATAACACATTATGGCAAAGATAACCATGCGCGAGGCAATCTCGCAGGCACTCTCGGAAGAAATGGATCGCGACCCCGCGGTTTTTATCATGGGCGAAGAGGTCGGTGTGTGGGGCGGCACCTACGCGGTGACCAAAGGCTTTTATGATAAGTATGGCGCTGACCGCGTCAAGGATACACCGATTGCTGAAAATGCAATTGTCGGTGCGGCGATTGGTGCAGCAATGGTGGGGCAACGTCCTGTCGCCGAGTTGATGACCATCAACTTCGCATTCTCGGCAATGGATTACATCGTTAATCAAGCCCCTAAACTTCATTATATGTTCGGCGGACAATTCAAAGTTCCGCTGGTGATTCGCGCCGTGGGCGGTGGCGGACGGCAGCTTGGCGCGACTCACTCGCAGACTCCCGACGCCATCTTTGCACATTTCCCCGGCTTGAAAGTCGTATCGCCTGGGACGCCGGAAGATGCCAAGGGATTGCTGAAATCCGCCATTCGGTCGGATGATCCGATCCTGTTCATCGAGCACGCAACCATGTACCAGGTGCGCGGTGATGTCCCCGACGGTGAGTACACCATCCCAATTGGAAAATCCAAAGTGCAACGCGAAGGATCGGATGTCACCATCGTCACATACTGTAAGGGTCTTGAGCTTTCGATGAAGGCTGCGGATGAACTTGCGAGTGAAGGCATCCAGGCCGAAATCGTCGACCTGCGCACATTGCGCCCGCTCGATATGGAACCTGTCCTTGAATCCTTCAGGAAAACAAATCGCGCCATCGTTGTCGAAGAAGGATGGAAATCCTATGGCGTGGGTTCGGAAGTGGTCAGTCGTATGTATGAACAAGCCTTTGATTACATCGATGCACCCATCATTCGCGTCGCGCAAAAAGAAGTACCCCTTCCCTACAACCGCACGCTCGAACAGGCCGCGCTCCCACAAGTGCCCGATATTATCGCGGCGGTGAAGGAGGTTTTGAAATAATGGCTGAAACAATTACCATGCCCAAGCTCGGCTTCGACATGGCGGAAGGAACTCTCGTCCGCTGGGTGAAGCAGGTAGGTGAAAATATCAAAAAGGGCGATGTGCTGGCAGAGATCGAAACAGACAAGGCCACTGTCGAAGTGGAATCATCTGCGAGCGGTGTTATCCTGCAACTCATCGTCGATCAAGGCAGTGTGGTTCCCGTTAACGCTCCGATTGCTGTTGTAGGTGCGGAGGGTGAAAAAGTAGAAGCGACGAAACCAGCAGATGGAAAGCCGAAGACGGAAGTTAAAGCAGAGGAAAAACCTGCGGTCCAAGCTCAGCCGACAGTTGTATCATCCCCGCAAGGGGCTCCTGTTGCCCAGCCCGTAACACCTGTTGACTCTGGTAGCGTTAGAGCGAGTCCATTGGCCAAGAAGGTTGCCCGCGATAACAAGGTTGATCTCTCCCGCGTGCAGGGCACAGGTCCGGGCGGACGCGTTGTCCGCAAGGACGTGGAAGCTGCATTGACGAGCGGACAGCCTTCCATAGTCAGCCGCTCCGCGCCCGTTGCATTCATGGGACCGCCTGTTTCTGTGTCGCAGGAAGACCGCGTGATGCAAACTACAAGATTACGCCAGGCCATCGGTCGCAGACTAGTCGAATCCAAACAGACCATTCCGCACTTCTACGTGACGCACGAATACAAGATGGATGCGCTCATGGCGATGCGCAAGCAAGCCTATGAGTATCTGCCTGACAACGAAAAGTTATCCGTTAACGATTTTATTCTCAAGGCCGTGGCATTGGCACTTCGACAGTTCCCCAACCTGAATGCGACCATACACGGCAATGAAGTCATCCAATTCGGTCATGTCAATGTTGGAGTGGCGGTAACTGTCCCCGGCGGTTTGATGACCGTTGTCGTCAAAGACACAGACCAGAAAGCATTGCGCCAGATCTCCAGCGAAGTCAAAGCCATGGCAGGACGCGCCCGCGAGGGCAAGGTCAAGCCTGATGATGTGGACAGCTCGACATTCTCGACATCCAATCTGGGGATGTATGATGTGGAAGATTTCATCGCCATTATCAGTCCACCTGAAGCCGCGATATTGGCAATCTCTTCTGCAAGAGAAGTTCCCGTTGTAGAAAACGGACAAGTCAAACCCGGCTGGCGTATGAAAGCCACCATCTCCGTCGACCACCGCGTCAGCGATGGAGCGGAGGCAGCACAGTTCATGCAGGCGCTGGCTGGGTTCCTTGAAAATCCTGTCAGGATGTTGGTGTAAGGAAGAATTCCGAAGTCCAAAGACTTCGGAATTCTTTATTAATAATGCTGAGTGGACGTTGTCTCCGGTTCGAGTGTTTATTGGGGGCAGATGGTACGATAATCCTCGCCAGGAAAGTATTGCAGCTGTTCGGCTTGCGAGAGATTTCTCTTTGCGAGTGGACACAATAGATTTTTCCAGGCCTCGTGATCCAAATCCCATTTAAACTTGATCAGTTTACCGCCGGGATCAATATAAAGCACCGTGTGATCCTGAGGAACGGATGCTATGAAGCGTAAATTTCCAGGCATGGGATCCCCAATTTTCGTCTGGGTTTCCCAATCCCAGATCTGTGAATTCCCAAGAGTATCCAGAGTGACAACGTATTTTACTTTTTCATTGTCCATCACAAGGTTCAAACCATTCATCAGGAAATAGGTTGAGAATTCTCCTTCCATTTTCGATAACTGTGGAAGGTTGTACAAGTCTACTTTTTCATTGTCACCCAAAGCCATGATCCTTCCATCTGGACTGAACGCAATTCGTACATCATTGGGTGCCAGGGTGTCAATGCCGGTCACCGAGCCATGATATTGTTCATTCTTTACAACATCCCAGACATGCAGGGAACTATTCTCTGCATAGATCAGATACTTTCCATCAGGACTGAATGCTGGAAGGCTTGTATCTATTTCAAAATGATGGTCGGATTCGTTTGGAACAGTTATCGCACCAGACTCCGCATCCCAGGTGGTCAGACTGCCGTCGTCACCAATGGCAGCAAATCGCGTATCATCGGCATAAAAACTCATCCTGTTGGCGGGGATGTGAACGTAGTTTTCTGCGGACTCCAAAGGATGGGTTGCATCTGTATCAAGGTTTCGCAGTACAATCCCATCCGCGGCGAGTGTTGCCAGGGTCTTACCATCTGTGCTGAAAACCAGACCTGTCGCGGGTATTGTGAGCTTGGAGGTAATCTGGCTGGGTTGTTCCATATTATTCAAATCCCATAATGAGGTTTTCATGGTGCTTTCGCTTCCAACTGCCAGGTACCTACCGTCAAAGCTGAAGGAAGGAGCATTACTTGGAAAATCTTTGCCGAGCTGCTTGCCTGTGTTCAAATCCCACAGCTTCGTGGTGGACGTCGCGTAGTCCCCAACTGCCAACAACCTGAGCCTGCGATTCGGACTGAAAGAGGGCCAGGTCCCGGAAAAATTATTTACTTCCCCCAGTGTTTTGAATTCCCACACCTTGGTGCTGGAATTGCTACCAACCGCCAGCAGTTCACCATCCGGACTGAAAGATGGGATAAATCCCGGAAAACCAGTGCCAATTTGCTTGTGGGCGGCCCAATCCCAGACGGTCGTTATGGAAATTTTGTAGTCTCCGAGTGCCAGCTGCCTGCCATCCGGGCTAAATAAGGGCCAAATTCCCTGAAAATCTTTACCGACCTGTTTCCGGGTCGTCAAATCCCAAAGCTTGGTGGTGGAGGTGTTGTTATCTCCAACGGCCAACAACTTGCCATCAGGACTGAATGAAAAATATGATCCGGGAAAAGCACTACCTTGTTCCTTTGTGCTCAAATCCCAGATTGTCGTGGTGGATTTATTGAAATCTCCAATCGCCAGGAGCTTTCCATCGGGGCTGAAAAGAGGCCAGCTGCCGGGAAATTCCATGTCAATTGACTCAAGTGCATTTAATTTCCATAGCGTAGTGGAAGAAGTGTTGTAGTTGCCGATTGCAAGGAACCTGCCATCCGGACTCAAAGACGGATAGGAACCTTGAAATGTACTATCAAAATGATCATTAAAAGGTTCACCCAGCACGGCTCCATCTTCAACCTCCTGAAGAGCTACACCTTCCTTTCCGATCCATGCAAGGCTCTTACCATCCGGGCTGATGACTGCGCTGGACACGTCATTGTTTTTTTCACCGAGCGGCTCACCAAGAGGCCAGGTTCTTGCCGCATCCCAAACCATCACTGCATTTTTTTCATTCTTCGTAACTAATGTCTTGCCGTTTGGACTAATTGCAAAGAAACTTCCATAACTTTCTTTAATGGGCATACCAATATTCTGATTCTTGGTGATATCCCACAGTCTTAGGGTGTTGTTGTTATTTTCAAATGATCCATAGACCAACACCTGGCCATCGGGCGCAATTGCACGGTATGTTCCGGGAATGGGAGTGACTTGATTCTGACCGGTTGTATCCAGTAAAGTAGGTTTGCCATCAAGAGAGTCATAGATCAGAATCTTGCCTCCCAGAAGCAAAGATCTAAAACTTCCTTCGAAGGGATCGACAGTTGGTCTGTTTTCCTGGGTGTCGAAGACGTTGATCTTATTATCTAATTGATAAACCAATATCCTGCCGTCGCTGCCGATAGCCAGAAAAGCCGCACCTCCTATCGGCTCGATGGGCGTGTTACCGGTGGAAGTGTCCAGGATGTTGATGGATGTAATTCCACTTGAAGCATCGTAACTTTGAAATACCAAAACTTTGTTATTCTGACTTATAGATAATATGCTGCCTGGGATCTCCTTAAGATCTTGTCGTTTGGTTATATCCCACAATCTGATTGCTGGATCACCGCTCGCAGTGGTTGTTTGATAGAGCAGAGTGTTGCCATCTGGACTAATCATTGGAGATCCCCCAACGAGATCCTGGGCGATATTTGTTTTTTCCGCGATATTCCACAGGTTGATGTGATTGATGTTCTGATCCGTTGTTTGATACACAAGGATGGCGCCATCTGGAGAAAAAAATGGAGAGTTTCCAGGTCCAGGCGAAACCAGCTCTTCCTTATTGGATATATCCCAAATGTGAAGACGGGACGTCCCATCCGGCTGATCTGTCTGAAGTGTCAATTTCTTACCATCAGTGCTAAAGACCGGGTTTTGACCTGGGATCGGTTTAAGGACTTCATCTCCGGCGATGGTATTCTTAATGTGGACGGATCTTTCACCAGTGGTCCTGTCCAAAGTCTCATATGCCAGGAGATTTCCGTCTAGGCTTGTACCAGAAATGCTCCCAACGCCAATCTGTTCTTGTGTCTTCGTATCGAAAAGAACAGTGGCATCATCGCCAAATGATGCCAGAAGACTACCATCCGGGCTGAACTGCATACCTGTGGGTTGTCCAGGATGTCCCTCCTGCAGCAGGTCTCCTGCTTTATGAGGCTTTTCAGGATCACTGATGTCCCAATAGGAAATCGTGGAATCGGAACTGCCTATCATTACAGTATTACCGTTGGGTTTCAAAACCATAACGGTCGAGGGACTTGATCCTCCCAGTGCTTGGTTAATTGCCTGCCGGCTGTCTATATCCCACAGAACAACGGCTCCACCATAAGTGCTGGAGACAAGGGTCTTCTCGTCACTAAATGCCAATAGGACTGGATTACTTCCCTCGTTATTTTTGTTGAGTATGCCAATTTTTTCGGGTTGTTGTGTAGGATCTTTTATGTTCCAAAGGATGATCGAACCGTCCATATTGCCGGAGGCCACTGTCTGATCGTCGGGGCTGACCGCCAATCCTCTCACGTAAGCACCAGTTTCATTCGAACTCTCGCTTAGTTTAAGGGGTTTGGTCAAATCTTTAACATTCCACAAAACAACCTTTGAATCATCACTGGCAGAGACCAGGATGTCTCCATTTCTATTTAGGAAGGCAACCTTATTAACCCAGTCACCTTGTTCTGGAGTTCTTCCAGTTGCCTGGGGATTGTTTGCGTCTTTTATGTCCCACAGAACGACGGTTCTATCATAGCTACCTGTTGCGAGAGCCTTACCATCCGGACTAAAGGCAATACTGAGCACAGCACTTTGGTGTTTCGAGAGGGATTTACCAATTTGTCTTGGACTCGTTCGATCGGAAATATCCCATAAATTAACGGTCAATTCATTTGAGCTTGCAGATGCAAGGATATTGCCATCCGGGCTGAACGCCAGGCTACTAATCGATCCCTTGCCGGCTTTGAATGGCTGGTTCAACTTTTGGCGACTTAGGGCGTCCCAAAGGACAAACGTCCCATCGGCCCCACCGGACGCCATTATCTTTCCATCCTGACTTACCGCCAGGGCAGTGATGCCTGCGTAATGCCCGTTCAGGGGATGATCGGCCAAGGGTTTTAGAGTATTTGCGTTCCAAAGCATAATTCCGTTGCTGCTTCGGGATGCAAATAGCTTTCCATCCGGGCTGAATTGAATATCGAGGACCTCTTCATCCCCTTGAATGGTTCCACGATATGCAGCTGCTTTTTGTAGAAGATTTATCAACGTTCTTTGGGTCTTGGAACTGGGATTTATGGAGTCTGCTTCGATCCCCAGGAGGAGTGACAGATCAAGTTGATCGTCTGAAAGAACGAGCCCGATGGTGGAAAGTTCACTTGAGCGGGCTATTTTCTCCTGCCGCTTCGCCTCGTCGGCTCCTTGACTTATTTGGGTGCTGGCAATTTCAAGCTTTTCAGCATTGTCGTTGGCTTTGCGAGAACTTGAAACTGCGAGACCTGTGGCAATGAGGGCCAGAACCAATAGGAATCCGGCGACCAGGCTGAACCATCTTGCAATTCTTGCAGAGCGTGCCTGTTCGTCCATCAATTTTCTTGTTGATTCCAATTCCTTGCGTTGAGCCTCACGATCCTGTTTTTCCTTTTGTTCAGTCTGTCTGATCCGGCAAGCCTCCAAAAATTCCCTCTCCACTTCGGTTAAGTCATCCGAATGAGTTTCGGCCCACTCCTCCACTTCGATCAAAGCCTGATCTCCGAGCAGCCAGCTTTCATTTTGGTCTTGATCTTTCCACAACGCAGCCTGGCGTTGCAGCGGACTTAAATTCTCGCTGAACCAGACCTTGTTTCGTTCAAGGATCGGTTCCACCAAACGGTCGTGGGTGAGTTCATACCAGGTGGCGCCGCCGCGCTTTTCGCTCCGGACGAGGTCGCTTTGCAGCGCCCGGATCACGTCGTCGGCGAGTTCGCCTTGCTTTGTTTCGCGTTCCTGCAATACCATGTTGCGGATGCCCCCGGCGGTGATCAATTTTTTCTCAAACCATTCACGGATCAACCGCTCGCGGACGTTCTTTGCCCTGGCGACTTCAGCGATCCGACGGTCATAGTATTTGCCCAGCGACTGGTTCACATCACCCACATCCTGCAGATCCTTTTCGCTGATCTCTGTCCCGTCGACGGAGAGGTTGTCCCACAAGCCGTAGCATACGACCTGCATCTGCACCGGTTCCACGTATTGACCCGGTTGTACGTCAAGCGTGCCATCGGGCTGCTGCACTTTGATACTGCACAGGTCGTCAATGAGTTTTTCTGCTACTCCCTCGGCGTACGGACGGATTCCCTCCACCGGGCTTTTGACGGCTTTCAGCGCGGCTTCACGTCCCAGGCGTTGCATGTAATAGCGCACGCGCAGACCATTCATAACGAGATGCGCGTACGGGTCGAGCGCGGCGATATAGTCCTCGCGCATGACGAGCACCACCCAAAGGTGAGGGTCATCCTGCATGGCTTGTGAAACTTGCACGAAGAAATCCTCCCGTTTTTCCCACGCTTCGGGATGGGTGCTGAACAACTCCTCGAACTGATCGATGATCAGCGCACGCCGGATGACCGTTTCATCCTCTCCTGCTGGTATTGAATCCGGAAGGTTGGCATCGTAGAAAAAGCCCTTATCGTCAAAGTTCAATTGACTGAGGAATTGGGCAAGGGAAAGTCTGGCGAGAGAGGCTGAATCGACATCATGTTGTTCCAGGCTGCGAGACAGGTTGTATACATAAATGTTGCTGACTTCCAGCCCTTCCCCAATATCACCGCTCACTCTGCCGACTGGCAGCACCTCATACTCTTTCTCCTCCAGGTTTGGAATGAGACGAGTGTTGACAATGGAACTCTTTCCAGCGCCAGACTGGGCGTAGAAAACGACAAGCCGTTCGGAAGCCACCAATGCAATAAGATCACGTGCCTCACGTTCTCTTCCAAAAAAAAGGTGGCCCTCATTTCGTTGATAAGTACGCGGACCGATATAAGGATTCTTTTGTGTACTCATTATTATTGACCTTTTCTGTATTTATCCCACTCGTTCCAAAGTTTGCGAATAAATCGTTCGGTATTTGTCCAGTCTACATCGAACTGTTTTTTGTCAAAATACTGGTTTATATACTTGAGGGATTTGTCCTTGTCCCCCATTTGTTTTGCTCCGGGCTTGAGTTGGATCAACATGCCCCGCGGTGCAGAATCGACACTACGGAACTTTAAAATAAATCTGAATAAGACCCTAAAGTCCCAATCCCTGGCGTAGTACCCCAATAAGAGCAGGCGTGACTCTGCCAGGCCCTCGCGTAATCGCAGCGGTACTACCGGGTTTTGAGTGTTGTTATCCTCCACCACCGAGATCAGAAAATTCATGTAATCATCTTCGCTCAAGACCAGAGTCTGTGGATAATCCTCCAACCCGAACAGGTGATAGACCGCCGGTTCTGTATCCGAAGGTTCATAAAGCGGATCAGGCGCATGTTCCGGCCGTGCGCTCAACTTGCCGCCAGACCAAAAGCAAACTTGTGTGCGCGGCTTCTTATTTTCGGCTTCCAGCGCCCGCTCGATGAAGTTGTAGTAACTGGTGGTGACGTAAATTTTCAGCGGAAGCTTTGCCAGAACTCGCAACGGATCTTCCATGCCGGTTGGGAACCTTGGGTAATCCAATTCCTTCACGATGTCAGAAAAACAAGCTTCCTGCGTTCGCAGTTGACTGACGACATCCTGATACCCTTCCTCTTGTTCGTTGATGTCCAGCAGGTAATTGGTTAGGAATTTCAGGTACTTCGTTTTGGCAAGCAGGCTCTCCTTCTGCTCCACCTGGTAATACTGGGCGACGCGGGCCAAATTATGGTCATCTGCCATGGGATAACTGATCTCGGTCGCCCATTCCTTGGTCAGCTGCTCATCGATTGTCAGGTCCTCATCACTGAATTCGGCTGTCTCGGAAATCTGATCGGTGAGTGCCTTTTCGTCGCGGAAGATCTGCTCGATCCGCATCGAGTTGCTAATGATGGGAATCACCGTCCCTTTTTTGATGAACGGCATGATGTCATCCAAATAACCGCCGCCCGAAGAACCGCTTTCAGTGCTTGCCGGTTTTTCTCTCTCGGCCCGTCGTCTTAATCCCATGGTATTTCTCCTCAACCTTGATTCGATTGACTAAGCTAAACGCCCATCACAACCCGGAAACCATGTCGTGCGCCAGGTAAGCCCACATCATCCGGAGACTGCCCGCTGCGGGCACTGCACCGTAGCAACCTGGCATCCTCCCTCGGAGTACTTCCACGAACGACGCGCCTCAGTTGGCGGCTGGCGTTCAAGTCGTTGCGGCCATCATCTTTCCAGGGATAGGCATATTTTGGATCGGGTGCGATGCGCTTTTCACCCCAGACGGTGGTAGTCCACTGGCGGACATTGCCCACAAAGTCAAAACATCCGTATTCACTTTGCGCGGGAAAGGCATCCACGGGTGCAAGAGACGCTTGACCGTGATTGCATCGGGCTGGATCGAACTCATCTCCCCATGGATAACTAGACTGGCTTCCGCCACGGCAGGCTTTTTCCCATTGAGCTTCATTGGGAAGGGAATATTTGCGATCCGTTTTTTTGCTAAGCCACTCACAGTATGCCAGGGCATCGTACCAGGTCACGCCGACCACAGGAAACTTCTCGCTTCCTGCTGTAACCCGTTGACCATCCCATCCCATTTCAGGGGCGACCGAGCGACGCGTCTCGCGTATAAATTCTTCATATTGAGCGTTCGTGACCGGGTATTTGCCGACACGATATTCCGGCAGGTTCACTTCATGCAGCGGTGTTTCATGATTCGATATGCCTGCCCCGGCGGCAGCACCCATCCAAAACGGCCCGGCGGGGATGTGAATTGTCTCTGGTTCAAAGTATTGGACCGTGATCTGTGCAGTCCCTACGAAGCGATCCATACCCTGGATCATACGAAGCATGTCGGGATTGAAATCCGGATCGTTACGGACGCTGATGGCGTTTCTGAACAAAAGAT
>JBGPNQ010000138.1:0-12167 GCA_041487615.1 Anaerolineae bacterium | reverse complement strand
CCTGATGAGGGTTTTGCAGACCCTTGCCTTACCACTTGGCCACGACGCCGGGTTCTAAACTACTGAGCGGGCGATGGGATTCGAACCCACGACCTTCTCCTTGGCAAGGAGACGTACTACCACTGTACTACGCCCGCATTTCCTGGTCCACTGTTTCTGACCGAGAGTGCCGAGACCCAGGATCGAACTGGGGACACCGCGATTTTCAGTCGCGTGCTCTACCAACTGAGCTATCTCGGCCAGATATTTTATTGTTAAGCGTCCGTGATTTTACTAGGGGACATAGGGATTGTCAAGCAACGTTTATTTATGTCATTGCGAGTAGGAGCGACGACGAAGCAATCTCCGATTAATGGGAAGGATCCTTTTGATTTTTTCGCCAGTCAGGCCGGAGATTGCTTCGCCCAAAAACGGCTCGCAATGACAGCAGTCCATCTATCTCTTGACCTCAACCTGCTTCCACACTACAATCTCCGCCTACTCCGAACCATTTGTCATTGCGAGGAGCGGCGTAGCTGCGACGTGGCAATCTCCTCGTGGAGTTGGAGATTGCTTCGGGCTGGCGCCCTCGCAATTACGGGAATTATTTCATGTTTGAAAACCTTACCTCACGACTCAACCAGGTCTTTGATCAACTGCGTCGCCGCGGCAAACTCTCCGAAGCTGATGTGGACGCGGCCATGCGCGAAGTTCGCCTGGCGCTCCTCGAAGCGGATGTGCATTTCAGCGTTGTCAAAACATTTATTGCGCGTGTACGCGAACGCGCCGTCGGCGCGGAAGTCTCGAAGGCGTTGAACCCGGGACAGCAGGTGATCAAGATTGTCAATGATGAATTGATTCAAACCCTGGGTGAACCGGCTCCACTAAATCTTCGCGGCCCAAAACCGCATGTCATCATGATGGTTGGGCTGCAGGGCTCGGGTAAAACAACCGGCGCAGGGAAATTGGCGCGCCTGCTTCGTTCAAAAGGGGAGCGGGTGATGCTCGTCGCCGGTGACCCATATCGCCCTGCCGCGGTGACGCAATTACAGCAACTCGGCGAGCGGATCGATGTCCCTGTTGAGTCAGACCTCAACGTCAAGCCGCCAGAGCTCGTCGAGCGAGCCTTCGACAAGGCCGAAAAGGGCGGATTTGGCATCATGATCGTGGATACGGCCGGTCGGTCCCAGTTGGACTCCCAGTTGATGGACGAATTAAAGTCCATCGTGGCGAAGGTCCCGCCTGTGGAAACGCTGCTCGTGGTCGACTCGATGATCGGTCAGGAGGCTTTGAACATCGCGCAGGGATTTCGCGATAATGTCTCCATCACAGGTTTGATGATGACCAAAATGGACGGTGACTCCCGGGGCGGGGCGGCGATCTCCATCCGTTCGGTGACGGGGGTTCCGATCAAGTTCATTGGTACAGGCGAAAAACTCGACGCGCTCGAAACGTATGACCCGGCTCGGCTCGCGTCGCGTATCCTGGGGATGGGCGATATGATCGGCTTGATCGAAAAAGCCGAAGCTGCCTTTGACCAGCAGACCGCGCAAATAACCGCCGACCGTATGATGCAGGGACACTTCACGCTCGAAGACTGGCTTGATCAAATGAAGCAGATGAAGAAGATGGGACCTCTTGCCCAGATCATGGATATGCTGCCCGGGCAATTGGGACAAGCCGCACGTCAGGTTGACCCGAAGGACATTGAATCGAATTTTAAGCAGACCGAAGCCATCATCAATTCCATGACTCGCAAGGAACGTCGCGACCCCGATATTTTGAACGCCTCACGTCGTAGGCGTATTGCCACAGGCGCAGGCATGGAAGTGCAGGACGTGAACCGCCTCATTAAGCAATACCGCGAGATGCAAAAAATGATGAAGATGATTCAGAAAACGGGTGGAAAAGGGCTGGGGCGGTTGTTTGGGTAGTGGCTTGTCATTGCGAGCGAGTGTAACGAGCGTGGCAATCTCAAATAACTTGTAAGCAAGTGTTTGAACTTGAGCTGTGATTGCCACGTCGCCCTACGGGCTCCTCGCAATGACACCGATAACGAAGCGCAGAAGATGTTGAAGATGACAGAGGACATAGGACGGGAGCAAAAAGGTTAAGAAAGTTGTTTGGGTAATGTTGCAATCATCTGCAATGACCCATTGGAAACCTATTTGCAAAATTGGGCATCCATATTAGTTTCTTTTCGTTGTTGTTTGACAGCCTTCTGGTTGTCCGATAGGTAGTTTATTAATTTATCAAGTCCTTCCGCAACCTGGTTATTAAGCAACGGCCATTGACTGCTTTCCACGAAGACAACACCCGGGAAAAGCCTGGCTAAATCCGGCGGTTTTGGATTGTTGTTCTTAACCATTCTTGTAATGCTTACCCAATTTTCGATGTCACAGCCTGCATATCCGTTAATATACACACCGGCAAAATGTGTAAACGCACGGTATGCCGTGGGTAATTCGAATGAAGGATCGCCTATACCTCCAACATGTTCGGGATCCAGGGCAATTTGAAATAGTTTTGCTCTAAACTGCGCCTCATAGAACCAATAAACCGCATTATCGTTATCACCGAAGTCGAACAGTCTTATTGCCAGCACAAACATCTGTTCCGGAGTTAATACGTCCTTTTGCTTTGCCATTTCTTGTACAACTGAAGTCAGTTCTTGAAAATCGTAAGTACCAAGCCGTTCACTATAATTTCCTACATTAATTTGATTGCTTTCAGAGTTATAGAAAGGTGATACAGCGACCGGTAAAGGTGAAAAAGTGGAAGTCGGTGGTATCACAATTTTCGAAGTGGAGTCCTGGAGAGGTATACAGCCCATGATTATTACCCCGAAAATTACGACCACAGAAATAACAATAAGACCAGTTTTTCTCATTGATCAATTCCTTCGCGTATTGAGGGACGAAGCCTATACGTCGCCTAATGTTTTTTCAATTGTGTTTTTAGAAATGTAGGGCACGTTAAAAACATATTTTCATTATAGGCACGTATTTTCAAAAGTCAAATAGAGGATTTATTTCACAATTATCGCGAATGGTGTCAATCAGCTCCAATTCTCGCCCAGCAAAGCAAGTAATTTTTCAAGATGTTCTTGATGATGGTCATACGAAGCGATGAGAATAATAGCGAGACTATATCCTTTCAGCCAGGGATATTTATCCCCGTCCAGCAAGTCTCTTTCTGGAACAGGCTTCGCTAATTCAAGGAACCGCAAGAATCCTTCCCTCCAGGCTCGATATACATGTGCCCACGGTTGTCTGTGGTAAGTTTCATAAACCCAGACGTTGGTGTGATCGGCATCGTCTTCCCAATCCGTTCCTAACTCCGCAATCCATCTGGGCAACTCGGGCTCTCGATCCTGCACAGCGGCTTCCATCCGTGCGATGGAAATTTGCTGCCACGCCCTTAAATGGGCAATCACATCTTTGATCGACCAGTCGAAATCAAAACGTGGGGTAATAATCTGCTCTTCACCCATGGTCGCGAGCAGTTCCTCCCAGTGATTGAATTGCTCTCTCAACGCTCTCAGGATGTGGTCTTTCATATTCATGGTTCTAATCCTAATCCACTGCTGTCCGCGTCGACCTACAGGCGCGGTTCAGTATTTGACACTATCTGCCGATAATCTATGAACTCTACCGTCGCAAGACACTCTGGATAAAGTATGCCGGCGAACTTCTTGACCTCGAGAGACTCCGAGTGGATCTTATCGGCCTGCGCATCCCGGAAGACGAAGATATGCACGAAGCGCGTTGGATCGCAGCGTTCCTGCCAGACCTCGTAGCGCAATGTTCCCGGCTCGTGCGCGCGAACGTACGCAACAAACCCGTGAATTGCCTCAAGACACCGTTCAAGTGCTTCGGGACGGACTTGATAGCGCGCGAGTTGCCGAATCTCGTGCACCTCATTGCTGGACTTTGCCATTTTTTCTCCTTTCGCTTTTGTTGCGATAGACTGTGTACCGCTAAACGCGCAGATGGTCCAAATGCCCGACTAAATAATGGGTCACATTCGATCAATGCACTTATTTGCCTCTCCACAATGTCGCATACTTCTTCCGATACTTCAGATCTGCTTCGGTTTCAATTAATTCCAGCGCCTTCGTTCTTATTATTTCATCTTTCACGACGTCATATACATTCCGCATACTTTGAAGGATGTCGAAACGGATCAAGGTACAGTTCTTTTCCGCAACGCACTCTTCGAATCGCCGTTCGAGTCCGGCTATGTAGTTTTGCTGTTGTTTCTTTCCGGCTACGCCCACTTTCCACAGCGCCTGCATGCAATGACGCGCAGTGACGAATCGCTCATCTTTAGTCACCGCAAGCAGGTGGTCAAAGTCCTTGAGCATTCTGTTCTTTGGGTCGCTCCTGGCGAGATTGCAAAGGACTTGTGCGGCGATGGCCCGGTTGTGGTTATCCTTGTGGGTGAGATTTGCCATCAATTCGTCCCAGGCTTCGTACGCCCAGTCAACAGGCTTGTCTGTCACTTTGAGAATGTGGGTAAAGGCGTCATTCTGCACTTGTCTATCTTCGGACCAAAGGTGATCCAGGTTCGTTCGTGTGGTTTTGTCCATCATCGCTCTCCATTATGGTTATTCTGATACAGCCATTCTTCTCTTAGCAATCCAAAATAAAGTTGGTCTTCAAAATGACCGCGGAAGAAATGCCGCTGTCGCAAATTGCCTTCATACGTGAAGCCAAGCTTGAGAAGGAGATTCCTGGATGGCATATTTCCTGCAAATGGATTGGCTTCAATCCGATTCAGGACGAGGTCAGAGAAACCGAAAGTCAGAACAGCGGATACCACTTCCGACATGATGCCGCGTTTACCATACATGGGATGTAATTCATATCCGATCTCTGCGCAATGGAAGCTGGGATCGAAATTCCACAGCACACATATGCCAATTAACGAATCCTGACCTTTGAGGGTGAGCCCCCAGGCGAAATCTTCCTGACGCTCATACGAAGCCAGGAGTCTTTCAATCCATGCCAGTGTGTCACCGAGCGACTGGTGAGGTTCCTGTCTGTAGTGCTTCGTCACTTCCAAGTCGGACTTGATCGCAAAGAGCGTTTCGGCGTCCCGCGTCTGAATTTGACGCAGGTGCAGCCGTTCTGTCGTGAGAGATGGGAAGCGGGTAAATGCTTCATTCCTATCCATGGAAACTTCCATTTATTTTTCGGCGACCAGAAACGCAAGTTCAGTCTTGAACTTTGTTGGATCCTTCTCGGTGGCGGGGTCTGAATAATAAAGCTCGGCGCGTCCATTCCACCACTCCACCCCTTTTTTCTTCGATGTATTCCATTTGACTTTGTTTTCCTTTGCCCAATCCAATATGGCAACGGTTGCTTTGAAGATGCCTTTGCCTTTGTACGGACCGGTGTAGAGAAGTGTCGCATAGCGGCCAGCAGGTAAGAAGTCCGCCAGGATGCGGCCATTGCCTTTGGCGGCCCTGGCTACAGTAAAGCCCACATCGATTTCCAATTCTTTTGACATATCCGTGGTGAGGTAGCGAATGATGGCTGGACCCGAAGGCTTGATATCCCGGTGCATCATCCACTTATAGACTTCGTTCCAGGCAGGTTGCAGATATTTTCCAAATGGAATCGGCACGGCCATTCGAATCCCGACATAATTCTGTTTCCTGTGGCGTTCGATTCTGGGTTGTGTGATCATGGTCATTCTCCTTTGATAGTGAGAGATTGACCGAGTGTAGAACATACATTCTATTATGTCAAGCCGAAGAATCTGCGCTCTTCTGGTCTTTAATTTCCTCATTCGATGCCGGTGATGCATGCTCCGGTTGTCTTGCTTTCCAGCAGGAATAGCACAGGTAGCATTTCCCCAATTCAGGAATATCGACAAGATAGGCTGCATGAAATTTCTTACATACTGTGCAGCGACGCAGAATTTTTCCAGTTGCGGCGAGTCTCTTTTGATTCATGACCCAAATTATACGCTGGCACAGGCATGAAAGATGGAAGATTTGATTGCTGCTCTCTCTTCACGGGCCAGGTGACGAGCATTTATCCCTCCTCTCTTCACAATCAATTCACAACCGAATCCTATACTCCAGGCATAGGTTTATATAAAGGAGTAAAACATGAACGATAAAATTGGTTTACGTATCATCTCGGCGTTGGTTCTGATCGCCGCGATCGCAGGCATAGGCTTCTTCGCATTTCGCGCAGGAGTTGCCCAGGGATCGCCCGTGACCATCCAGGCGCCCTCGGGTGAGAGTGTGCCCGCACCTTATCCATATTACGGATATGGAATGCCCTTCCACCCCCCGTTTGGCTTCGGGTTTGGCCTCGGTTGCTTCGGCCCGCTTCTCGTGTTGTTCCTATTCTTCATCGCGTTGAGATCCCTGCGCTTCCTCTTCTGGGGTCCGCGCTTTGGATGGGGACACCATCATCATGGCGGTCATGGTCCTTGGGGAAGAGGCTGGGAGAATGGTGTCCCACCGATGTTTGAAGAATGGCATAAGCGGGCGCACGGCGAGCAGCCTGAGGAAAAAAAGGAATAACAAATCGTGATCTGTCAGGGCGCAGCTAGGTTGCGCCCTGACAGAATCAAATCTGTTTGTGAATCGTTTTCATGAGGAATCATTCAGGTTGGAGAAAGCGAAATATGGACTCACAAGAGCGTGTCGTTGTCATTACGGGTGGAAGTACTGGAATTGGGCGTGCCATGGCAGAAGTCTTTGTGAAGAATCAAAGCCAGGTTGTCATTATCGGGCGCCGTGAGGAGACGCTTCAGTCTAAGGTGAGTGCAATGGGTTCATCCTGCACGTGGCAGCGCGCTGACGTCAGCCAACGCGAACAAGTGGAAGCCGCCATTACGGCCATCGTATCTCAATTCGAGACGATCGATGCATTGATCAACAACGCTGGATATTCCGGCTTCGAAGGCGGTATGTCTCCTGCGATGGCCCTGGAGCAGGCTGAAGAGATATGGAATCGCCAAATCGGCGTCAATCTCACCGGCACGTTCTTGATGACTCACGCCGTTGCGCCACACCTGAAACGTCCAGGCGGGCGCATCATTAACATCAGTTCGGATGGAGCGCTTACAGGTGCGAACGGTCTTCGTCTTGCCGGGCATGCGGCCGCCAAAGCAGGTCTATTCGGTTTGACGCGCGCACTGGCCCTCGAATACGGTCCCGAGGGTATTACGGTGAATAGCATCGTGCCTGGATTCATTGCTGACACTGCAGCGAACGGGAAGATTCCCAATGAAATTGTCAAAAATATCGCAGCGCAGTTACCAGTGCGAAGGGCTGGTCAGACCAACGACATCGCCACCGCAGCATTTTTTCTGGCTTCACCGGAGGCGGGTTTCATTACAGGCGAGTTGTTGAATATTAATGGTGGCCGTGTATTTGGTCGTTGGCAGTTCTATTTCTGCTCTTTATTTCTTGTGCAGAAGGTCGCTCAGGAACGCCCATCGCCCTGTTGAACGTGAGTAAAAATGAAAAAGATAGCCCCTCCAACCCTGATGTTGATTTGTCTGCTCAGTATGATTGCCCTGGACTTGCTGTTTCCACTTAAATTGATGTCGAACTGGATACTTCTTATCTTCGGTGTTGGGTTGATCATATTCGGTCTTGTGATGGCGTTCGGAGCAGAAGGTCAATTCAGAAAAAATTACACGACAGTCAATCACCTCGGCGTAGCTTCAAAACTCGTCAGCACTGTCTGGTTCAAGTACAGTCGTAATCCGATGTATCTGAGTTTCGCCCTGATGCTACTTGGCGCATGGTTGTCGCTCGGCTCGGTTTCGCCTCTTCTTGGCCTCGTTGCCTATTTTCTTCTCACACAGCGCTGGTACATCGTGCCAGAAGAAGAAAAGTTGGCTGTCACCTTTGGAAATGAATATCAAGCTTATCGAAAGCGCACGCGGCGCTGGTTGTAATCATTGACGGCGTATAATATCTGATAATTTCATGAAAACCATCCTCGTTGTGGACGACGAACCCAAGATCACCCAACTCGTACGTGACTATCTGGAACGCGCGGGATTTGCGGTTCTTGTCGCGTATGATGGGAAGAAGGCCCTCTCCCTTGCGAAGACGGAAAAACCGGATGCGGTCGTACTGGACCTCGGCTTGCCTCAGCTCGATGGGCTGGACTTTACCCGTGAGTTCCGCAAAACATCCAACGCGCCGATTATCATGTTGACCGCTCGCTCGGAAGAATCAGATAAATTGATTGGGCTTGAGCTCGGCGCGGACGATTACATGACCAAGCCGTTCAGCCCCAAGGAATTGGTGGCGCGAGTCCGTGCAGTGTTCCGCCGCATCGAAAATGCAACCAGTGCAAGCTCTGAAATGATACGTCTTGCGGACCTGACTCTCGATGTCCCGCGCATGAGGGTCATCGCGGAAGGGCGTAAAGTAGAAGAGTTGACTCCCACGGAATTTGAACTGCTCGCCACTCTCGCCCGTCAACCCGGACGTATCTTTACCCGCGCACAATTACTGGATGCGATCCATGGTGTAGCCTTTGAATCCTACGAGCGCGCGATTGACGCACATATCAAGAACATCCGCCGCAAGATTGAAGTCAAAGCCGGTGAGCCGAAGTATGTCTTGACAGTTTACGGCGTCGGATATAAGTTTGTAGATAAATAAATTATTGATGAAAGAACCACGGAATTTTCACGATCGCGCACGCTGGCGCGAGTACTATGTAAGCGAACATCGCCCGCCATGGTGGCCGGAGAACGAAGAGTGGCCGCCGCGCGATCCGCGTCAATGGCGGTGGATGGGCAGGCGCAATCCGTTCTTCCGCAGAATGGGTTGTGTGTTTCTTCTATTTAACCTGATCGGATTTGTACTCTTATTTTCCATATCTGCCTTTATCCTCAACGTGTTGGGGGTGGTTCATATCGCGGGAAATCAATTTAATTTGCTTCTCCCCGCCGGCGCAATCTTCTTTGTATTCACGGTATTGATCATTGTTTTCGCTACTCGTAATTTGCGCCGTATATCCAAACCGTTGGATGAATTGGTGGAGGCTACCAATAAAGTCGCCGACGGAGAGTATTCGGTTCGTGTTGCCGAGAAAGGCCCTCCGGAGGTACGTTTCTTAATGCGTGGATTCAACTCGATGGCTGAACGATTACAGGTCAACGACGGACAGCGCCGCGCCATGCTTGCTGATGTATCCCATGAACTTCGTACGCCCATCACCGTGATTCAAGGCAACCTCGAGGGGATTCTCGATGGTTTATATCCTGCCGACGAAATGCGATTAAAGTCCATTATGGAAGAGACTCAAATCCTTTCCCGGCTTGTGGACGACCTGCGGACAATGGCTCTTGCCGAAAGCGGCTCACTGCAATTGAAACGTGAACCAACAGATTTGGCTCCCTTGATCCAGGAGGTGGTCACTGGATTTGAATCACAGGCGACGGAAAAGAACATCCACGTTGAATTGTCGGTCGCAGACGTTGAAGACATCAATGTGGACCCGTTGCGCATCCACGAGGTGTTGAGCAATATCCTTTCGAATGCCTTGCGCTACACCCCTCACGACGGGAAGGTCACCATCGGTTTAACGGAATCAGGCAGCGGCTTGGAGAGAACCGTGATGATCTTCGTCCAGGATAGCGGTGCGGGGATTGAATCCACCGATTTGCCGCACGTCTTCGATCGCTTCTATAAATCCAGTGATTCGGGCGGGATGGGGCTGGGACTATCCATTGCGAAATTTATTGTAGAAGCTCACGGTGGGAAGATTTGGGCGGAGAGTGAGATGGGGAAGGGCACGAGAATCTCGTTTACTCTTCCATCGTAAGGGCGGGGTAATCCCGCGGCTACATCGTGGTAAAATAACCCCCTGTGATTTCAGCCCGCATGCTTCCTTTCAAGCACCTCTCTATGCCTGTCTGAGACGCAAAATATTTCAAGGAGATAAAGCAAGATGGTCCGTATTCGTTTACGTCGTATTGGTCTAAAAGGCCAACCCACGTACCGCATTGTGGCTGCTGATAAAGAGTCACCACGCGATGGTCGTTTTCTGGAAATTTTGGGTTTCTACAACCCCCGCACGCAACCTTCGACAATTCATGTCAAGGAAGACCGCGCTTTTCATTGGATGAAAAACGGTGCCCTGCCTAGTGAATCAGTCGGGCAGATTTTCAAGAGTGCCGGCATTTTGGAGCGCTACGAACGCTTCAAGAAGGGCGAGCCGATTGAGACTCTCCTGAAGGAATCCGAGGAAGCCGAAACGAAGCGTGGCGCGTCTCTGAAGACGGGCAGGTAATTCCCGCACCCCCAGCCCCTCTCCCAATTCAGGAGAGGGGAACAAGAAGACATTATGAAAGACCTGATCGAATTTATTGCCAAATCCCTTGTGGATCATCCTGACGAAGTGCAGGTCCGCGAAAGCGGAGGCGGCTCGCGCGTCCGCATTGAGCTAAGCGTCTCAAAGGATGACATGGGGCGCGTGATTGGGAAGGGGGGCAAGGTTGCCAACTCCATCCGTACGCTGCTGCGAGTGGCGGCTGAACGGGAAGGCAAGCAAGCCAGCCTCGATGTGGTAGAGCCAGAATAATGGCAGATAAGAATGAGACCTCAGGCTCGCCAAACGGCGAGCCTGTATATTTGACGGTGGGATTCCTGCGACGCCCGCACGGATTGCGCGGCGAGATCGTGATGGATTTGCATACAGATTTCCCGGAACGGTTGAAAAGTGGAAGAAAACTTCTGGTCGGTGAGGATCACAGACCAACATCGATCGAAGGAGTGCGTCCACATCAGGCGGGTGTGTTGATCAAGTTCAATGGCATCGACACTCCTGAGGGGGCGGGACAGTTTCGCAATCAGTGGGTGTATGTTAAAGCCAGCGATGTTCCGCCGCTGCCTGAGGGCCAAATCTATCAGTACGAATTGTTCGGATTTCAAGTGGTGGATGAAAATAATCATCCGCTGGGTGAGCTGGTGGAGATCATCGAGACCGGCGCGAACAATGTCTATGTGGTAAAGGATGAATCCGGGCGCGAACTCCTGCTTCCAGCCATTCCCGCCGTCATTCTGGACCTGGATCCTGGTCGCCGCTTAATGCGCGTGCACTTGCTTGAGGGACTATGAACGGTGGTCGAGTGTCCCGCCTACCCTCGCGGGACGTATCGAGACCACCAGTTTGATTCATACTTTATGTTCACTATTGAGGCTGATTTCGATATGACTTTTGGTCTCGCTACGAGCGAGACGATCACTCGCTCTACTCGACCAACGGATTTTGAATAAATTCATGGACGATAAGAAATACTGGGTAGGCTTTAACTTGATCAAGGGAATTGGTGCAGTGCGCATGCAGGCATTGCTCAATCATTTTGATGGTCTGGAGTCCGCCTGGAGAGCTGAACCCATTGATCTGGCGCGAGCAGGCTTGAGCTTGAAGCTGATCGAACGGATCGTCCAGGCACGCGAAAATATCGATCTGGAAAAAGTCTGGACGAAAATCGAATCGCAGGGAATCAAAATCCTGACGTGGGAAGATGAAGCATATCCACAGCGTCTCAAGGAAATCGAACAACCGCCGCCTGTCTTATATGTTCGCGGTGAATACTTGCCTGATGACCTCTTTGCGGTTGCCATTGTCGGCACGCGCAGAGTGACTGCGTATGGGCGGCAGATCACGGAAGAGCTTTCATCCTATCTTGCAGCAAATGGGATTACGGTGATCAGTGGCTTGGCGCGCGGTGTGGATGCGATCGCACATCAGACTGCGTTGAAGGCAGGCGGACGGACCATCGCTGTGCTCGGCTCAGGCGTTGATAAAATCTATCCGCCGGAGCATCGCCAATTGGCGGAACAGATGATGACGCAGGGTGCGATCATCAGCGATTATGCACCTGGCACGCCTCCGGACGCATCCAATTTTCCCCCGCGCAATCGGATTATTTCCGGGTTATCATTGGCGGTCGTTGTGGTGGAAGCAGGTGAGACCAGCGGCGCGTTGATCACCGCCGAGTTTGCGGCGGAGCAGGGGCGTGAGGTTTTCGCTGTGCCTGGTAGTATACTTGCGCCTCAAAGCAAAGGCACGAATAAATTAATTCGCAATGGCGCGTTACCATTGTTGAGCGTGGACGATCTCATGCAGGCATTGAATCTGACACGAATGGGTGAACACAAGGCTGCACGCAAGATCATCCCTGCTGAT
>JBGPNQ010000137.1:0-12185 GCA_041487615.1 Anaerolineae bacterium | reverse complement strand
CGGCGGACTTCCTCGTCAGTAAGGCTGCTGTCGACAGCGCGAAGCTGGTTGAAAATCTGGTGCAGGGCTCGCAATCCCGCGCTGCTCACAAACGGTGACTTTGCGAGGTCGATCAGAATGTGCCTCGCCCCTCCCTTGATCAGTTTGTCGGCCTCCGACTGGAACTTCTCATACGTGCTGGCATCGATGTTTCCATTTACAGCCATGACCGTCACTGGAATCGTACCATTCTCGACCGTGATATTTATGTCCATTTTTTCCTCTGGGTTGCGCAAAATGAGTAAACGTACTTCTAGTATATAGAATGATGGTACAAAATTCAAGCCCTGAACTGCATGTGACTTGCAGGCGATTCATACATTGAGGGCCTCTGATTGACTGCGTAGGTGAGCTTCGTTGACGATGTAGATTCCCATGAGAGCAATAACACCGCCAATACCCTGCCAGATACTGGGAATTTCGCCAAGCAGCGGGATCGCCAGCATGGTGGTGACAACCGGCTGGAGAATCATCGTCGGTGATACAACGGATGCCGGAAGGTGACCAAGAGCATACGCCAGCGACATATATCCAATCAGTTGTGAGACGATTGCCGTCGCAATGAAGACCATCATCCATGTGCCTGTGTCAAAACCGGAAAGAGGATGGTGAAGTGCGAGATTGATGGCCAAGAGTGTGGCGCTGGCGCCAACGCCGACCAACCAGATATGACTCACCGGATCGAAGGTTGTGCGACTCCTTTCAGTGAAGAGGAAATATCCGCCGTAGAAAAAGCCGGTAAAGGTTGCCATCACATCGCCAATGCCAAATCGTGGATGGAGAAAGAAATCGGTGCCCATGATGAGCGCGGCACCCAAGAGCGCAACGGCCAGGCCGCGCCAGAAGCCCCTTGACAACTTGTGCTTCAGAATCAGCCACGTTCCCAGCGCAACCCAAAGCGGGGAGGTGTTGCCGAGTAGTGTGGCATTGGACGCTGTGGTGTAAGAAAGAGATGCGGTCCAAAGTGCTAGGTCGCAGGCGGTAAAAACGCCCGCCAGAAGAGGAAACAGGAGCAACCCGGATCGAACGGACGGAAGCATTTTGATGCGAGGTAGAAAGAACGGCAGCAGCAGGAAGATCGAAAAGAACAGGCGATAGAATGCTGTGACAGGTCCGGGCGCATTTGCCCAGCGCACGAACATTGCGGAAAAGCTGAGTGAGATAATGCCTATGCCTAGAGCGAGATAGGCGGTCAGTGATTTATTTTGTGTCATCGATGTTAACCGTGCTGTGATGGATTAGGGATCGCTACACTTGCAGCCTGTCCAGCAGGGCAGGAAGTTCAGATAAGGTGACTATACTCCCGTCGGGCTGGACGCGGGGCTGGTCTTCGGTTGAGGAACCGGCGCGGCGGCTAATCCATATCCCGTACAGTCCCGCGCCTTTTGCGCCGCGGATGTCTGCGTCGAGATTGTCGCCCACCATTACCGTCTCCGAGGGCAGGAAATACCAATTGGCAATGGCCAGCTCGAAGATGCGCGGATGTGGTTTCCGATAACTGCAGGAGGCCGATGTGAGGATGAAATCAAAATAGGATGCTATCTCAAAGTGACTGACGAGCTGCTGCACATCCTTGTCATCACCTGCATTAGAGATCAATCCCATCCGATAACCGTTCTGTTCCAGCTTTCGCAGAGTGGGAATTGTATCTTCTTCCAGCACCCAGTTCGTTTGCGTGATTTCAAATAGATTGTCCAGTGCTTTCCGGATGATCTCATCCGGTAGGTTTGTATAACCCTTGTCCTTGAGAAGATCGATCAGGACAAAAGTATAGGTGGTTTCGAGCATATCCTTTTCACGCTGGGTGAAATATTCACCCAGCCGGCGGCGAAATTCAACTGGAAACGTGGATAGATTGATCTCAAGTCCCTGTTCGATCAAAAACCTCGTAAGTGCTTCATCACCCTGTGCGGTGACGGCATGCCAAGAATCCCGCTCATACATTAGCGTACCGCCGAGGTCAAAGATTACTGCGCGTAGAAAATTTCGAGCCATAATGTTTCAAAATTGACAGAGTGATAGGAATTTCTGGAATACGACTGCGTTACCGCTTATCGAATCGAAATCAGGACTTGGCCTGATTTTATTTTTTATTCTCGCGCGGTTCCACGGCCAGCGGCTTTTGCGGCAGTGTGGTAACAAGCACCTTATCCACGCGGCGGCCGTCCATATCGATCACTTCAAAGCGCAATTCGTGCCACTCAAACTGGTCGGCAGTCTGTGGAACCTTTCCCAACGATAACATCACAAAGCCACTGAGGGTCTCATACTCATCCTCATGCGGGAGGGTGGGGAGCTTAAAGATTTCTTTGAACTCGTCCACTTCCAGCATACCATCCAGCAGCCATGAGCCATCCTGTCGCTGGGTGGCCTGTGGTTCTTCAAGTTCTATCTCGCCAACGATCTCCTCAATAATATCATTGACCGTCAGAAGGCCCTGCAAGCCGCCAAACTCGTCAATGACCAAAAGCATCTCGGTGCCTTTTTCCTTAAAAATTTCCAGTGCGCGTGCCGCTGACATGGTTTCGGGAATGTAAAAGGCGGGCTTGAGCAGGTGCTTAAGTTTGATCTCCTCACCACTCAGACTTGCCAGGAGCAGATCGCGGGCCTTGACAACTCCCAGAATCACATCCAGCGTATCCTGTCGTACGGGGAAGCGCGAGACATCGTTTTCTGCAATCTTGGTGCGGATCTCTTCGATCGTGTTTTCGATGTCGAGCCAAACGATCTCGGTCCGGGGCGTCATCAACGAATAGACGCGCTGTTGTCCAAGGCTGAACACTCCCTGAACCATATCCTGTTCGGCTTCTTCGAACACGCCGGCTTGAGTGCCCTGGTCGATTAGCAATTGGATTTCCTCCTCTGTTACAGGCGGTTCATCGGTGACTTTCACGCCCATGATCCGCAAAACCGATTCGGTGGAAAAACTAAGGAACTTCACAAGAGGCGAAAATAGACGTGTAAAGAACATCATGGATCGTGCGAAGGCCGAGGAAACTCCTTCGGGATCGCGCATTGCCAGCCGTTTGGGAACCAGGTCACCTACCACCAGGGAAAGGTATGTGATTGGCAGGACGCCGACCAACAAACCTATCACGGCGCTGTACGGTGCCAATGCCGGGAATCTATCCAATTGGGAATCAATCCAGACACCAATGGTGGCAGCGGTCAGCGCGCCGAGCAACATGTCAATCGTTGTAATCCCGATTTGAGTAACGGCCAGAAACTGATTGGGGTTTTCCATCAATTTGAGAGCGACACCCGCATGTCGATTGCCTTTGTTAACCTCATTTTGCAATCTGGCTTTTCGAGTGGAGAGCAAAGCGGTCTCAGCCATGATCAATATCGCATTAATGATCAGCAATATACCAATAGTGATTAGCCCGGGAGTTAGATTTATTTTTATAGGGATTTCTGACATGATTCTTATGGATTGTTCTCGCTTGACAATATTTTACTATGGATAATGCGGTGCACTAAGAAACCCGAATTCCTGTCCCTGTTTCGACGGCTCCAATCGGCCACGCGGCTTGGCCCATTTCCGCGGCGCGGGCGAGGAAGGATTCCAACTGTCCCTGCGGCATTCCCAACAGCAAACCACCGCTCGTTTGTGGGTCGAACAGCAACATTTGATCTGCTTCCTGGATCGAATCAGCGAACTTGATTTGCGGCTCGAAATGTTTTTTATTGTCGAATGCGCCTCCCGGGAAAATTCCCTTTACTGCGTATTTGCGCGCACCAGAGACAAATGGGATTTTTGCAAAATCAAACCGCAATGAGACACGAGAAGCATTCGCCATCTCTGTGCCATGACCGAGCAGGCTGTAGCCTGTAATATCCGTCCCACCTGATAAACCAAATTCCACGGCCAGCTGACTTGCGGATTTATTCAATCTCTTCATCCAATCCACAACTTCGATCACATCTGCTGCATCGGCATTTTCCTGTTTCAATGCTGTGGTCGTAACTCCGAATCCCAGCGGCTTCGTCAACACGAGGGCGTCGCCGACTCTAAGGCCGCTTTTGCTTAACATCTTACGCGGGTCAACAAACCCGATGACGACGAGTCCATATTTTGGTTCTTTATCTTTTACCGTGTGTCCACCTGCAATAACCACTCCCGCTTCGCGTGCTTTTTCTGCTCCACCACGGATGATCTCGCTCGAGATTTCGCTCGGCAAATCTTCTGGCAGTGCAGCAATGTTCAATGCAAGGAAGGGTTGTCCACCCATAGCGTACACATCCGAAAGACTGTTGGCCGCAGCAATGGAACCATAATCAAAGGGGTCATCCACGACCGGCGTGAAGAAATCCGTAGTCACAACGATGGCGCGGTCTTCATCCAAACGCCAGACTGCCGCGTCGTCAGGTTCCCGTAGGCCCACCAAAAGGTCCGGGAATGAAGCGTTGTCGAAAATATCCTTCACAGGACGCAGAACCTGCGCCAGCGCCTCCGCGCTCAGTTTGGATGCTCAACCCGCGCAGGCCGATAAAGTCGTAAGGCGGATTTCGCGTCCGGTTCTTGGGATGGCCATCCAATCTCCTAAATGAAACGACCAGTAACCAGCTGTTCTGGCTACTGGTCATTTAGTTTAACTCTTTCGTGCCTATGGTGTCAGCGGCGGAGTCGTCTCTGTTGCAGAGCCAGGCAATGGCAAAATGAATTGATTCCCGCTTGGGACAAAAATCGTCTGTACACCGGGAGCAAGTTTCAAAATATATTGATATTGCACCAATTGTGGCGTGAGTGAGGCGGCCAACAGTTGATTCGCTTTGGCTTCCGCCTCTGCCTGAATGACACGCGCTTCGGCTGCGCCTTTTGCAGCAATCACTGCTGCGTCTGCGGAACCTTGCGCGACCTGGCGGGCCTGCTCGGCTTCCTGCTTCTTGGATTCAACTACGAACTTGGCTTGCTGGGCCTGCTGCTCGGCGATCTGTTTCTGTTCCACCGCGGCAGCGTATTCATCGCTAAAGCGAATGTTGCGAAGCAGGAATTCCACCATTTTTAAATTATTGGTTTCCAGTCCCTGTTGGATGGAGTTGCTGATCGTCTCCTCCAGTTCTGCGCGCTTGGTGCTCACGATCTCTTCCACACCATATTGAGATACGGCATCGCGGATGGCGGCCCGCGCAACCGGGCGCACCACGTTGTCTTGAAATGTGTGCTTCCATGTGATGTGCAAATTCACCAATTTACCTGGCTCCACTGCATAGATCACCGAAGCATCGATGTATACCTGCTGACCGTCTTTCGTGCGCGCTTCAATAGAGTCATCACCCTGTACCTGGCCTTCGCCTGCTGTGGCCGCCATTGTATAGGTGGCACGAGCGATGCTGTAAAGTTCCACACGCTGTACGAATGGGATGATCCAGTGGATGCCGGGCTCAAGTGCATCTGGAAGGATGCCGCCTTTGCCTATCGTAATCACAACACCTCGCTGATCTGGTTCCACAAAGACCAGACCTGCGCCTACCGTAGTCATGAGAATCGCAACCACTACGAGACCGATAACGAGGCCGCTTAATCCCCGGGTGGGTTGACGACGGCTCACTCTCGTGATGATCAAAACAATAACACCAATGACTCCAATCCAGGCAAAACCTGCAATACCTTGTAGCAAACTAGCAATATTCATTCTTCCTCCGATGTATAGTTGAAATTATTATACCGCCATGATAGCATTACGGTATGCACACAGGAACAGGACGCATCCTGGAGTTGATTCTTGCAGATGGATGTCGCTACGCGCGAGTTGCCTGTCCGGAGAATTTGATCCCGGCTCCAGGCCAATACCTGCTTGCAAGCGATGGTTCAGATGCCATACTGAGCCGGTCGATGTGTTCAATTCTGCCTGTTCCCATTTTTTATACGGATTTTGCGCCTCAAGGTGGCAGCATGGCGCCACGGCGAAATTTCATCTCAACCATGCCAGACCACTGGAATCCCGGTGACACCCTTTTCTTGCGTGGTCCGTTGGGAAGCGGGTTTTCGCTGCCTTTAGTTGCACGGAAGGTCGGGCTGGTCGCGTTCGATGGTGCTCCTTCGCGATTGCGCGGGCTGATCCGTCCTGCGTTCGCGCAAAACGCCGCAGTCGTATTGGTCTGTGACTGGAAGGTGGAGGATCTGCCTGATGCGGTCGAAGTCCAACCGCTCTCTGCGCTGGAGGAAATCCCAAAATGGGCAGATTACATTGCACTGGATGTCAGTCGGGAGCATCTGTCCGAGTTGAAGGAAAGGTTGGATACGCGGAGTCAGCTGTCGGCGGTCATCGATGCACAGGTCTTGATCAACACACCAATGCCTTGCGGGGGAATCGCTGAATGTGCAGTCTGCGCGGTGCTCACAAAGTCGAAGTGGAAAATGGCATGCAAGGATGGCCCGGTTTTTGATTTGAAGGAAATCTAGAACCAAATTCGGAACGATATTCGCGTCGTGGCAGATAAACCTCGATAAGTGACGACAATATCGACCGGGACAAGCTCTGCCTGCTTTTGATTCGCGAAATTGAAAGTAACACTTCCCAACCCCGATGTATTTGTCGTAAAGAAGTAATCCTGGCTGCTCCCATCAAAGAAGTGAACAGTGGTCTTGCCAGTTGCGCCGGAAACTGCCTGGTGAGTTTGGCTTTGGACGACGATATAGACTGTTTGCTGCCCGCTCTCCAGAGTGACCGCTTTCAGTACAAACGCACGTGCGCTGATCGAAAGGATGGGGTCAATGGTGGCATCCAGAGGGCTCATCGGCTTGAGATTGGACTGGTCCTCGGCGAGCTGGTCGAAATAGTAACGGCCCAGGTCCGTGAGCACCACTCGTTCTCCCTCGGGTCTATCTGCCCGCCATTCGAATCGTGCCTTCTCAAAATACTGAACGATCAGGTTTTCATGGAATTCAAATGGCGAGATGGGGTTTCCAAATTGCGCCACGCCACCGTTTAGTTTGAAAAAATCAAGAAATGCAAAACAGACTCGGAACCCGGTGGGGAATAGCTCACATCCCGGTGAGTTATTGATATTCAGTTGCTGGCTGCCGGCTTTGTAGGTAGCCTGCCCAACCGCTGTAAGCTGAACACGCTCCGGGAGGTCGGTACGAAGTTCAAAGCGAACGCGCTGAAAATACTGAACCGTTTTTCCATCTTTCGATGTGATCTGTTCGGTGATTGGATAGCCAAAAACCAGCTTTGGGTCACCAACACTTTTGTAAAAATGCAAAAAATCACCGCTGATATTATGACCTGTTGCAGGAAAAAATAGCACATCCGACGATTGTGCCTCTGCGGTCCCCCATGAAGTCAGCGGAACAACCAAAATTAGAAGCAAAATTGAAAAACGGCAAGCCGCGTTCATGTGACTCATTATACACATTTCCGGCGTTTGGCTACCTTAGGGATGCTTGTCAGCGGTCTGCAGAAGCGCCTCGACGATTCGCTCTGCTGCGTGACCGTCGCCGTATGGATTCGCCACTCTGGCCATTTGAGCATATGCAGATGGATCATCCAACAGCCGTTTCGCTTCCCGGACAATGGTAGCGGTATCTGTTCCAACGAGCTTCAGGATTCCTGCCTCGATTCCTTCGGGACGTTCGGTGGTCTCGCGTAAAACCAAAACAGGGATTCCGAATGCGGGCGCTTCCTCCTGGATCCCACCCGAATCTGTAAGGATAAGTGTTGCCCGTTTCATAAGATGTACTAGCGGAAGATAATCGAGCGGCGGCAACAACGTGACGTGGGAAACGTTCGTCAGGATGCGACCGACAGGTTCCTGCACGTTTGGGTTTAGGTGAACAGGATAAACGATCTCTACATCTTCACGCGCAGCAAGTTCCTCTATCGCATGGCAAATATTTTCGACTGGTTTTCCAAAGTTCTCGCGTCGATGAGCGGTCACAAGAATGAGCTTCTTTTCGTCATTGCGAGCCGGAAGTGCAGAAATCTCCAGTTTTGAAAGAAGGTCAGTAATTTCCTGCGGTTCATCCCGTTTTGAAACATAGGTCAGTGCATCAATAACAGGATTGCCCGTGATAAGGATGGTTTTATCGGAAATATTCTCGTGCAATAAATTGTCCCGTGACCATGCAGTTGGAGCGAAGTGCAAATCTGCGGTGGTGGTGGCGAGGCGGCGGTTGATTTCCTCAGGAAACGGATGCCACTTGTTATGAGTTCGCAGGCCCGCTTCGACGTGACCAAACTTGATTCGGCGATAAAATGCCAGCAGGGATGTGGTGACAACGGTTGTCGTATCACCTACAGCCAGGACCCAGTCCGGGTTAAATTCTTCGAGAACAGGGTCGAGGTGAGTAAAAATGGAGGCACTGATCTGCGCGATGGATTGGTTTTCCCGCATCAAATCAAGATCATAATCGGGCCTGATTTGAAACAATTCCAATACCTGGTCGAGCATTTGCCTGTGTTGGGCTGTTACACAAACACGCGACTCGACGTCCGGCGTGTCTTTCAATAAGCGGACAATTGGAGCCATTTTTACAGCTTCAGGACGCGTTCCGAAAACGGAGAGAATTTTCATGGGATTGGTACTCAAGGAAACAGGTAGACACGTTTGTACTTGTGTACCTGTTTACGTTTTCACTTGTTTACTCCTAATCGGAATAATTTGAAGCCAGCCCTTTCCCATTGTTCAACATTCCAGGCATTGACGCAATCCACGACCACGCGGGCTTGCGTCCTCGAAGCGATCTCACTCGGATCAAGATTGACAAATTCCGTATGTTTCACGATCAGCAAAATCACATCGGCATCTGTGAGAGCGGTATCCAAACTTGAAGCCATATGGATGCCTCTGATTCTGGCATCCGGTTTGAAAGGTTCCCATGCCTTGACCAGCGCGCCTTCCTCTTGCAGTAAATGGACAACTTCTGAGGCGGGGCTTTCACGCAGATCATCCACGTCAGGTTTGTAGGCGAGTCCCAGCGCGGCGATCTTCTTGCCGTTCAGCTCGCCCGCCGCTTGTTTCACCTTTTGGATGACAAAATGAGGCTGTTCATCATTGACCTGGCGCGCATGATAAATCAGCGGAGTCAGTTCGGGTGCAGTCTCGACGAAGAACCATGGGTCAACGCTGATGCAATGACCACCGACTCCCGGTCCGGGATTGAGGATGTTGATACGCGGATGTCGGTTTGCAAGGCTGATCGCCTCCCAAACATCCACGCCAAATTTCTCAGCGAGCCGCGAGAATTCGTTTGCTATGGCAATATTGACATCCCGAGTAGTATTTTCCATCAGCTTGACCATTTCGGCGGTGGTAGCGTCCGTTTCGATGATGTCACCTTTGACGAAGACGGCATAAAGGTCGCGTCCGGCTTTGGCCGATTCGGGAGTGACGCCACCGATCACGCGCGCGTTTTCGATCAATTCCCGCAGGATTTGCCCGGGCAACACTCGTTCCGGCGAATAGCACAGAAAGAAGTCGGAACCAGCTTTTAGCCCGGAGCGCTCTAATATCGGGGTTACCAGATCGATTGTCGTGCGAGGCGGCGATGTCGATTCCAGAACGACTAAATTCCCTTTGCGCAGGCATGGGACAATTGCTTCGGCCGCGGAAATGACGGCGCGCATATCCGCAAGTTTGTATTTCCGTCCTTCGTATTCGCTGAGTTTATCTTCAAGAAACGGCGTTGGAACAGCGATCAGAAACGCATCGGCTTCTTCGGGAACTGGCGAGACGCTGAGATTCCCCGATTTGATCGCGGATTCGAGGACAGACTTCAGGCCCGGCTCGTGGATATGGATATTTCCCCTTTGGAGAGTTTCAATCACACGAGGATTGATATCTACACCGATGACTCTGACACCATTTGTGGCAAATGTGGAAGCGGTGGGCAGTCCGATATAGCCAAGTCCCAGAATGCAGATTTTTTTAAAGTTCACTTGAACTCCTTGTCTGAGAGAAATTGATGCCTGCCAATTATACAGCGTCCGTGTATGGGACCTTTCACAACCTTTGTGTGATGAATCTCGTAAACAAATTGGAATAAACAACTTGTTTGGTTGTATAATGAAATGGAGGAGTTATGGACTTCCTACTTGATCCCAACGTTGCTTATCTAATCCTCATCGTGGGTGTTTTACTGGCAATGTTGGCGCTTGCCACACCTGGGACTGGGCTGTTCGAAGTTGGGGCATTTTTCTGTATCGTGCTGTCAGGGTATGCAGTCTACAACCTCTCATTCAACTGGTGGGCATTAATTCTGCTGGTGCTGAGCATCGTTCCATTTGTTTATGCCATACAAAAACCCAGGCGTGAGCTCTATTTGGCCCTATCCATATTGTTGTTGGTGATTGGCTCTGTATTCATGTTCCCACGCGCCGAAAACCAGGCCCTGGTTAACCCTCTGGTTGCGATTGTTGCTTCGGCGCTGGTTGCAGGTTTTTTATGGATTGCTGCCCGAAAATCCGTTGAAGCTGCGCAGGCCAAACCATCCCATGATCTTGATACGTTGATCGGTAAATTCGGGGAAGCCAAGACGAAGATTCAAGAGGAAGGAAGCGTGCAAGTTGTAGGAGAATTATGGTCTGCTCGTAGTGATAATTTGATTCCAGTGGGAAGCCTCATACGAGTTATTCGTCGTAATGGTTTTATTCTCACTGTCGAGAAAGCCAATTCGTCTCAATCCTAGTTTGGCAAAGGAGAAAGTATATGAACGTATTACCTCAGAACGGAGCGGCACTGGCAACTTTGCCTGTTCTTTGTCTAGTCGGCCTCGTGCTTATTGTTGCTTTTATCTTTTTAACTCAGGCGATCAAAATTGTGCCAGAGTACCAGCGCCTGATTGTCTTTCGACTTGGGCGTGTGCTCAGTCCGCCCAGGGGCCCAGGCATTGTCCTGCTGATACCATTCATTGACCGGCCGGTAAGACCGGGGGGCGGGATCGGGCCGGTGGATTTGCGTGAGCAAATTCGAGAAGTGCCGCATCAGGTGTCAATCACAAAAGATAACGCGCCCATTTCGATTGACTTTCTGTGGTACTTCAAAGTCCTGGATCCAACGGCGAGCGTGGTCGCAGTAAATAATTTTGAGCAATCAGCGGCGGGTATGGCTACAACCACCCTGCGCTCGGTGATTGGCGGCATTGCTTTGGATGAAGTCCTTTCTCAGCGTGAGCACATCAACGATATGCTGCGTACTCGCCTGGATGAGGTTACCGAGCGCTGGGGAGTGAAAGTGACGAACGTGGAGATCCGCGAGATCATTCCGCCGCGCGAAGTACAGGATGCAATGAACCGCCAGATGACGGCTGAGCGCATCCGCCGTGCGGTAGTCACAGAGTCCACGGGTACACGGGAAGCCGCCATCAATGTGGCGGAAGGCGAGAAGCAATCCAACATTTTGCGTGCAGAAGGCCAGAAGCAATCCGCTATTCTGCAAGCTGAAGGTTCGAAACAGGCTCAGCTATTGCAAGCCGAAGGTTTCGCCTCCGCCTTGGAAAAGATCTACTCTGCCGCCCAAACCGTTGACCAGAAGACGATGACCCTGCAATATTTCGAAACCCTCAAATCCATCGGCAGCAGTCCATCCACGAAATACATCTTCCCGATGGAATTTACAAGTCTGCTCGATAACTTCCTTGGCAAGGATGGTGGCAAGAAGTAGTGCATACGATCAGGAGGAAAAAATGAGAGTAGAGAGTGGACCGCTCCACTTTCTACTCTTTTTATTGATACAATGCTTCCGTCATGGAAATTCAACCTGCTGGTTTGCGCGACCTGGGTGCATTGCGTCGCCTCGAAAATGCCTGTTTTGAAAAGGATGCCTGGCCGATCCTTGATCTTGTCGCCGTTTTGACGTGGCCTGAAGTGATCCGCTTGAAGGCCATGGAAAATGGTGAAATGGTGGGATTCGTGGCCGGCGACCCGCGTCCTTCGCAGGGTACTGGCTGGATTGCCACGATTGGAGTTGATCCGCGCTATCAGCGGCGCGGCATCGGGCGTGCCCTGCTGCGGGCCTGTGAAGAACAATTCAGATTTCCGCGCGCAAAATTGACCGTCCGAATCTCCAATGAGAAGGCCATCGCACTTTACGAGAAGGAGGGCTATCGAACCGTGGATATCTGGAAGAACTATTACAGCGACGGGGAGGATGGCTTGATCATGGAAAAGATTCTCGACAGATGATCGCCGCCGTGTTGCAGG
>JBGPNQ010000136.1:0-12278 GCA_041487615.1 Anaerolineae bacterium | reverse complement strand
AGATTCGTCGGGTCAAACCTGACGTTGTTATAACTTTTCCTCCGGATGGCATTTACGGGCATCCCGATCACATAGCGCTTTCCCAGTTCACAAATGCAGCTCTGGTATGTGCCGCCGACGGACGTTTTGCTGGTGAACAACCTTCTCATCGTGTATCGAAGTTGTACTACATGGTGGATTCGCTGGCTGTTGTCACGGCTGCGAACGAAGCCTTCGGGGGCATCAGAATGGACGTCGATGGTGAGACTCGTCATCACGTTGGCTGGCAGGATTGGCAGATTACCACGTGGCTTGATAACGACCGCTATATGGATCGGGTACGCGATGCAATCCACTGCCATAAATCGCAGCTTCCAGGTTATGGCCCCATTGCAGAATGGACCGTAGCGGAGGTGGCAAAGGTTTTTGGCCGTGGATATTTCTATCGAACGTTCAGCCTTGTCAATGGTGGAAGAAAAGTGGAGACGGATTTGTTTGAGGGATTAAGATAATCCTGCCTGCCATCAGCAATGCCTGGATTCAATACTTCTTCTTAAAAGACAAGAATGGGTCCCGTTCGGAACCCATTCTTGCTACAAATTTTTCTTCATTGAGAATTTCAGGGCAGTCTTATATACCTTGCTGAGTTTCTCGCTCAGTGCCTTGGCTTCGGGATTTCCTTGTTCCGATGCCTGATCCACCTGGGCGACTAGACCAATCAACGCTTCCATGAATTGATCGTTGATCACGTTTGCGTTGTCACTCATCATTTTCTCAAGGCTTGTATCATCGGGAGCATCAAGGAGGTGTTCGATAAATTCCACTTCGGGTGGGGTGGATGCCTGGCGCAACACCTCGACCATCTTTTGCAGTTTGCCCATGCGCGTGTAGTCGCTCTTTTCGGAAGCCTGACGGAGCATTTGATTGACAACATCCACGGCGTCTTGTGAGAATCCGTCAAGGTTATCCTGCACTGCTTTGACCACGTCATCGTTTGCAAGGATGGACTCGACGAATTCCTGCGCCTGTTTGTAGCGCGCTTCCATTTGCTTGTCCGCTTCGTTGGTGAATTCAAGCAATTTGTCACGGATGGATTCCAATTTCGTCTTTTCGGCCGCCGACGCCTTTTCGATCTTTTCAGTCAGAGTTTGGAAGAATTGATAATCCATGCCGCCGCGTGCCAGACTGACATAGGCTCGTAGGCGCGCATCATTCGGGGATGCGAGGACAAATTCGAGCAGTTTTTCGCGCGTCAAGCTTTGCCCCGCCTCCTGTAGCGACTTTGAGGCGGTCTCAAGTTCCCCGACGGATTCCTTCAGTCCTCTGCCGAAGTCGGTCTCCTCCAGCAGTTGCTTCTGTAGTTCCACCATTGCGCGGGCGACAGGTTCCTGTCCGCTGGCCGCGGCGCTCTGCGCGAGACGGCTGAACAGCGCAAAGAATTGCTCGTCGAATAAGTTCAGGTTTTGCTTGATGATCTCACTTCGGACATCACTCGAACTGGCTTGCAGCAGGCGCTCCACAACTGAAACGCGGTCCTGTTGTTCCTTCAGCATCTCAGGCGTGATGCCATCTTTGCCGAGAATCGTTTGGATCATGGATTCATAGGTCAGATTTGGAACAGGTTTCAGCAGATAGCCCTTGCGTTTCTCTGCTGGCAGCCGATCCATGACTTGCTTGATCAATGGCCCAATGATTCTCTCCTGCTCGTTGAGAGGCATGCTTAATTCAGGCGGAAAAAAGGTCAGCAGCAACTCCTTGTCATTGTCGTGATAGACAACGGGTGTCGCAAGACGGCCTTGATATCCGCAATGCGGACAGCGCGCTACGTTGGCTCCACCACCCAGCAGTCGCTGCTTGGCTTGCGGGTCTTGTGTAACGTCAAAGAGTTGTTCAATATTTGCCGCGATCATCTGGCGACAGCGGGGACATGCGATTTGTGTTTGAGGCATTATCAGATTTCCGATTTCTATAGATTCTGTCATTGCGAGCGAACGAAGTGCGCGAAGCAATCTCCGGCTTGCTCAACGATCGCTTCATCGGGAAGAACGCCCTCGGCGCGATGACGGTTATCCAACCAATTTTTCCAACCGATCAATGTAGCCTTCCATTACGGCGAAGGTATCTTCGACGGCCTTCGGCGATGTCATATCCACACCAGCTTTTTCGAGAACGTTGAGCGAGTAATCGGATGAGCCTGATTTCAAAAAGCCGAGATATTTCTCCACGGAGTTTGGCACGCCGCGCAGGATACCGTCTGCCAGTGAGTGTGCTGCAGAGATCCCTGTCGCATACGCGTAGACATAATAATCTGCAAAAAGGTGACCGAATGTGGACCATGTCATACCGACGCGCTCGCGGTCCATGTCGAAGTTGAGTCCAAATCCCTCGGCGAAAAGATCCGCCATCAGATCGATCATGGAATCGGCAGTGAGAGATTCGCCGCGCTCGATCCGCTGGTGTGTCTCCAGTTCGAAGCGTGCCAAAGTCGGCATCTGGAAGAAGTAGCGGAAGAAATTCCCGCCGACGGCCTCCTCGAGCAGAGCGAGCTGGAAATTCCTATCTTTCACGGTATTAAGCAAATGACCACGCATCATCGCCTGATGGAAGTTCGATGCAACCTCCGCGACAAACAGCGAATAATCCGTGTAAATGAAGGGTTGGTTCTTCCACGTGAGATACGAATGCATGGAATGCCCAAGTTCATGGGCGAGCGTGCTCATGCTGGTCACTTCGTCGGTATAGCTCATGTTGATGAACGGATGTGTCCCTTGCGAACCCCACGAGAACGCGCCCTCGGCTTTACCCTGATTCGGATACACATCCACCCAACGCTCTTTGAGCACGCCCCTGCGCACCGTCTCAACATAGGCCCTGCCCAGCGGAGCGAGACTCTCGCAAATTAATTCCACGCCCTTTTCAAATGGCACTTTGACTTTTTTCCTTGGGATGGGAGCCCACAGATCATAGTACGCGAGTCTCTTCAAGCCGAGCGCCTTCCGTCGAATCTCAAAATAGCGATGCCATACAGGTAAATTCTTTTTGAAAGTTTCAATCAGATTGTAAAAGACATCTGTTGGGATGTTCAAATCAAACAAGGAAGCAGCGAGCGATGTCTCGTGTTTGCGTGCGCGCATATTGAACACATTGGCTTTGATCGAATGCACAAGATTGGTCCCCAGCGTATTCTTGTGCCTGATATATTTGTCCATGTAGTTTTCATAGGCACTGCGGCGCGCCTTGCGATCAGGATTGTGCATCAAATTGCTGATGGTGCCTTGCGTAACATCGATCACCTTCCCTGCGCTATCTTTCGCAGATTTGAATTTGAAGTCCGCGTTCGTCAACATGCTTGTGGACGATGAAAAGCCTTGTAGCGGATCGCTCACCAATCCAAGCAATTCCTCCACTTCGGCAGAGCGCACATGGGCCTGCTTGCGGAAGAGATCATCAAAGCTGTGTTTGTACATGGCGAGTTTTTCACCGGAAGGGGGGCTCATCCATTCATCGAGCTTTTCTTTTCCGACCTGCAAAATTTCAGGTTGTAAAAAGGAAACTGCTGATAAAACCTGCCCGAAGACGCCCTGCGCGCGACTGCGCATTCCAGCGGCCTGTTGGTCCGTTGTATCGACTGCGTACGAAAATCCTGAGTACATGAAAGCGATTTGCACACGCGACACGAGATCATGTGCCACACTTAGTGCTTCGAGCAACACCGACGGGCCCTCAGCCAGTCGCCCTTGATATGGCTTAATCTTCGAAACATCTTCCGTGATCTGCTTGAGCTCGTTTTCCCAGGCATCTGTGGATTTAAAGACACTTTCTGAATTCCATGTGAATTGCTTATTGATCTTGCTTCGTGGAGGGACTGTGTTTGCCATACGTTTTCCTTCGGATGAATTTCCGCTTCGGACTCACGAGGAGTCGATTCCGCTTAAGTTGATTTTACCATTCTGAGACCAAAGACCTGACAGGTTTTATGATGGCCAAAAATGGCTTCGCGGATCTTGACGCAGATCTGGCGAGAGGCGATAACGATTGCGCGGAAACCTGTCAGGCTGATTACCGTGGAAGTGAGAAACAAATCCTCGCCCCCGAATCGGGTTTCAGGCGGTGTGCCGGGCTGTCAGGTTGGGCTTGTCGGAACCCTGTCGAAGCATCGGCCCAGATGCGCCCACCATGAGCCTCGACGATTGCGCGAGCGAGATAGAGTCCCAATCCGGCGCCTTTTGTCTGTTTGACAGCAGTTGTTGAACGGTAAAAGCGATCAAAGATGTGAGGCAAATCCTTTGCTTCGATGCCAGGACCCTCATCGCTCACACAGATAACCACCTGTTCAGGTCGAACGCTGCCTGTTATCTTGATCTCACCTTTGGGGGCATATTTCAACGCATTGGAAACAAGATTACTCACCACCTGTTCGAGGCGTGTTTCATCGGCAAGGATGATCGGAAAAATTTCGGGAAAGTCTGCGACGATCGTATGCTTGTTGGACTGGGTGGAAAAGCGTTCTGCGACTCGTCTGGCAAGAATAGGAAGTGAAACATCCGCGCGATTGAGACTCATCCCGCCTGCCTGCAAACGGGACGCATCGAGCAGGTCATCAATCATTTTGCCAAGACGGTCTGCCTCCTCTTCGATAACGGCCAGAGAATCGCTGATCGTGGGCTTATCCCATTTCGCGTCATCGCGTCGCAGCGTGGACGCATAGCCTTTGATCAATGCAACCGGCGTGCGCAGTTCATGACTCACAATCGAGATAAAGGTTGCTTTCATTTCGTCTGCGGTGCGGAAGCGTGTAATGTCGCGCACAGAAACGATTACATTTCGCAATTTTCCATCTGGCGAAAGCAGAGGCGCGTACGTCACGCCGATGGGCAGGGGCGGAGGTAGAGGTCTTTCGAGATCACCTTCCACATACAAGGTTGCATTGGGAGTAAGAGGCCATCCATTTGCAATTGCCTCATTCAAGGTGGAACCTTGTGGCTCTTGCGCCCAGTAAATCACTTCGTCGTGAGCAAGGTTCATGAGTTCGTTATGGGTTTTACCATATATTCTTTCGAATGCATCGTTCACGCGCTCGATGGTGAGGTCGGCATTGAGGATCAGGATTCCATCTGCGGCTGAGTCGAGAAGCGCATCCAGACGTTGCTTCTCATAGGAGACCTGTCCGTATAGGCGCGCATTGAAGACTGCGATGGCTGCCTGATCTGCAAACGATTGAAGAATGATGCGATCGTTCGATGTGAACAGATCCTGGTAGCTCCTAAAGATGAAGATGACGCCGATCACCTGTCCATGCGCGGCAAGAGGCAGGGCAGTGCCATTGAGCAATCCCATACTTGCCGTGTAGGTGAGTTCCTTCAACATGCGGTTGAGCTCGCTGACGTTCAGTTCGCGGACGTTTTCCTCCGCCAACAATGGGGTCAGGTAGCTCAGAAAGGCGGCAGCAATCCCATGGGCGGTCGCAACGCGCCAGCCGTCCTCCTTGAGTGCGATGATGCCTGCCTGCCCGGCCAGCATTTCGATGGCAATCCGCAAAATGCGCGCGAGAAGTTTATCCAGGTCAAGTTCCTCGGTGAGAGCGCGGGATATTTCGAGCAGGTAGTCTCGTTGACGAACGCGAAAATCAGGAAGCATAGAATTTTAAAGTATTTTATCACTGGTAATTGGATTCGCATCTGCTAAGTCCGCGACATGCCCAGAGTCAGGTATACCTGACAAATGATTGCCAGTTTTTGGAAGCGGCTATTTTTGAAGGTGAGAATCTCATCCGAGCTGAGGATCTACTATTGATTTTCTCGTAACCTTTTTGGAGTGTTAATGTGGCGATTTTTTTTGTTGAGATTTCAGCTATCTCAAACCCTGTTCCTTCTCGGCCATTGTAACCGCGTATTCAAATATCTCCAGTCCCTCGTCCACTTCCTGCTTCGTGATGCAGAGTGGCGGAGCAAGACGGATCACGGATTTACCGCAGCCCAGCAGCAGCAAGCCATGTTCGAAGCCGGCGTGTTCGATCGCATTGCGTATCTCTTCGTTCGGCTCCTTGGTGCTTTTATCTTTCACGAATTCCACACCGATCATGAGGCCCTTGCCGCGCACATCACCCATGGACGTGTGGCGAGCCTGGATCTCAGCCAGGCAGTCAATCATATATTGTCCGACCTGGGCTGCATTTTCAAGATAACTCTCTTCGAGTAATTTGATCGTCTCCAGCGAAGCAGCGCACGCAACCGGATTGCCACCGTACGTGTTACCATGCGTGCCTTTCGGCCATGTCATGACGGATTCACGGGCGATACAGGCACCCAGTGGGAGACCCGACGCGATTCCCTTCGCGGAAGTAACGATATCCGGTTCAGCGCCGAAATGCTCGATCGCCCACCATTTCCCGGTACGTCCCATGCCACTCTGGACTTCATCGGCGATCAACATGATTCCATATTTGTCACAAAGCTTGCGGAGCGCGGGGAAGAATCCATCGGGTGGAACAACGTATCCACCTTCACCCTGGATGGGCTCGACCAAAATTCCCGCAATTTCATCGCCGGGGACGTTATGCCCAAAGACCTCTTCTTCGATGAAACGGACCACCGTCTCACCATAGTCCTCGCCCATTTTTCGATAAAGGATTGGGCGATAGGGGTCAGGGAAGGGAACATGGGTCACGCCCGGCATAAGAGGATAGAAACCGCGATGGTAATGTGGCTTGCTGGCAGTGAACGCGACGGATCCCATGGTGCGTCCATGGAAGGCCCCGAAGAAACCGATAAAGTTATGCCGCTTGGTATGATACTTGGCGAGTTTGATCGCCGTCTCAACGGACTCTGTACCAGAATTCGTCAGGAATGTTTTTGCCTTCTCTTCAAATGGGGCGATCTCGTCCAGTTTTTCACTCAGGCGAATCCAGCCTTCGTGATAAAAATCAGATGAAATGAGCATAAACTTTTCGGCGGCATCCTGAACAGCCTTCACGACACGCGGGTGGGCATGTCCTGTGGAAAGCACAGCAATGCCCGACATGAAATCAATGAAGCGGTTTCCATCCGGGTCCCAGGCCTCCACGCCCCTGCCATGATCCATCACAAATGGATACCCGCGCGGATAGGATGACGAGATTACTTTCTTATCCCGGTCGATAAGAGCCTGGGCTTTTGGACCAGGCAGATTCAATTTATTCATGATTGACTCCTGAAAAACTTGTTGCAGATTAAGGTGCGTTTTGTGGCGTTATTTGCGCTACGCGGCCTTCCAGGCCGAAAGTTGACTCCGTTAAATGGAATCAGCTATGCCCTTTCTGCTGTCCACCATTTTGTTGCCAGCCATGCAGGCGGCGGAGATATAATCACAAACTTTCTCATTGTTCGGTCTTCATTCGCGCGAGAGCCAGCGCGCCCAGGAGACCAGCGTCATCCCCGAGCGCGGCTTTCGTAACGGTTAAGTTATCCAAATAATGCGGATGAAACACGTGCCTCTTCAGACTTTCTTTGAATGGCTTGAACAGCAAGTCACCGGCCTGTGAGACGCCACCGCCAAAGATCAAAATTGACGGGTCGAAGATGGCAAGATAATTTGCGATGCCGATGCCCAGATAGTATCCCGCGCGCTCGAACGCCGAGATCGCAAGTGCGTCACCCTGAAGGGCAGCTTCGGCGATTTGTGCGGTGGTCACTGTCGACTGCGCGCGCAGCGAAGAGCCTTGTCCCGCTTGAAGTTGTTCAACCACGTAGCGCGCGATGGCAGTTCCCGATGCGAATGCTTCCAAATGTCCACAATGACCACAGCCGCAGACCGGGCCGTCGGGATCGATGATCATGTGTCCTACTTCCGCGCCCATCCCACGATACCCCTGGACGAGACGTCCGCCGCTTACCGCACCGCCGCCAATTCCTGTACTGATCGTGAAATACATCAGGTCATTGTGACCCTTGCCGGCGCCATACTGCCACTCCGCCAGGCCGGCCAGATTTGCATCATTATCGAGGTAGACGGGTACCCCGAAGCGCTCGCGGAGCTTTGCCCCGACCGGGAAGTTTTCCCATTCGGGAATATTTGGTGTGTCGAGAATCGTCCCGGTGTGCGGGTCAAGTGGTCCGGGTGATGCGATTCCAATGGCAGTTACCCTGTGTTCGAGCCATACTGATTCGATCGTCTGCACCAGACGCTCAAAGACACCCGCTTCAGCTGCCCGGGTGTGAGTCCGTTGGTGTTTTACGGAAATAATGCTGTTGGGTTCATACGCGGCAGCACGAATTTGTGTCCCGCCGATGTCTACAGCGACAGTGATGTTCATAATGCAAATTATAACCGAGGTCCCTCCTGGCCCCAAACGGGTTGGATGGAGGCCGCATCCCCGTCTATTTCACGCCAATTGCTATTGAAAATCCGAGAGGATTCGTGAAAATTGGCGAACTCGCTGTCACTCTGATGAAGCCATCCTTCTTGAAGAGTAGGCAATTGACTCTTATCTTTCTCCCTGCTACACTCATTTTATGAATACGCCCAACGGCTCCAACCGGTTTACCCAAAACCTGCGTGAACTTGTTCGTTGGTTCAAGCCTGGTTTGGGTGTGAAACGCTGGTTTTTTCTGGTCCTGGCAGGAATTACCCTGCTGGGTGTCGGATTGGCAATTTTCCTGCTCGAGATCTATCGTACCGATTCCACAAACCCTGTCCTCCTGGAAATTCTTTCATTCGCCTCTCTTCGGTTCTTGCCGCGTGTTGTCCGCGTGCTGATCTTTGGCGGGCTGGGCGTGGGACTGGTCGCATACGGAATTCTGCGTCTCAATCGCTCGCTCCTGCGACCGTTCGTTCGTCCGGGACACGCGGTGCTGGATGAATTGACCAGCTTCCGCCGGCGTGAACACGGGCCGCGTATCGTTACCATTGGCGGCGGACACGGCCTCTCCTCGCTCTTACGCGGACTGAAAGAGTACACCCCCAACTTGACAGCCATCGTCACCGTGGCCGATGATGGAGGGTCATCCGGTCGATTGCGCGAGAGTCTCGGCATCCTTCCACCCGGTGATATTCGCAACTGTCTTGCCGCGCTTTCTAACGATGAACAAATGCTAACGCAATTGTTCAAATATCGCTTCAGCGGCGCGGGCGAATTGGATGGACATTCCTTTGGCAACCTGTTCATCACCGCGCTGGCAGATATCACGGGGAGTTTTGAATCTGCGATTGCCGAGTCGGGTAAGGTGCTTTCTGTGAGCGGACGCGTGCTCCCTTCGACGCTGCATGACGTGAAACTGGTTGCAGATATGGAATTGCCCAATCTATTGAACCAGGTCCGGGTTGAGGGGGAGAGTCGTATCCCAAAAATGGCGGGACGAGTCCGACGCGTTTGGCTGGAACCAAACGACGCGCCTGCCTTCCCTCCCACATTGAAGGCAGTCCTGAGCGCCGATTTGATCGTGGTGGGTCCCGGAAGTTTATATACAAGCCTGTTGCCAAATCTACTCGTGCCGGATTTACTTGGCTCGATCCGTGCCAGCCGCGCGTTAAAAGTGTATGTTTGTAATATTGCGACGCAAACCGGCGAGACCGATGTGTACACTTGTTTCGACCACATCCGCGCCCTCGAGGAACATGTGGGGGACAGTTTGTTCGATCTGATCCTGTGCAATGACAACTATTCGGGGCAATTGAACGACGGGTCCCAATTTGTGCGCTGCGATGAAAAGACACTGGCTGATTCACGGACGCAGTGCGCTGATCTTTCGGACGAGAGTTATCCCTGGCGACATGACTCCTCCAAACTTGCCGCGACGTTGATCCAATTGCTGGATGAATATACCGGACCGCTGGTGTGAGATTACATTCGTCAATTACTTCGACAGGGTCTCTGTGATAAAATCATTTGTAATCTTCATCACAATGAATTTCAATTTCGGAGGTTTGACATGACAGTCAAAGTTGGTATTAACGGATTTGGACGCATTGGTCGTCAGGTGCTTAAAGCAATCCGCGATCTGTATCCAAATGAACTTGAAGTAGCGGCGTTCAACGACATCGGCGACATGAAGACCATGGCGCACCTGCTCAAGTACGATTCGAACTATGGTCGCTTCAACGGCAAGGTGGAGGTCGCCGAGGACGGACTCGTCATTGACGGAACAAAGGTCCGTGCTTTCAAAGAGACCGATCCCGCCGCGATTCCCTGGGGCGATATGGGTGTGGACATCGTGATCGAGTCCACCGGTTTGTTCACCATCAAGGAAGACGGTGTGAACAAGAAAGGCAAGACCGTCAAGGGCGCGGTCAACCACATCAAGGGCGGCGCCAAGAAAGTTATTATCTCAGCTCCTGCTGAAGGCGAAGACCTGACGATTGTGCTCGGCGTCAACGAGGACAAGTATGACCCCAAGACTCATCATGTTGTCTCGAACGCATCCTGCACCACCAATGGTTTGGCCCCTGCGGTCAAAGTCGCGCACGATAACTTCAAGATCGTACGTGGTTTCATGACCACGATTCATTCCTATACAAACGATCAGAAGATCCTCGACCTACCGCACTCAGACCTGCGCCGCGCCCGCGCCGCTGCCATGAATATCATCCCCACATCCACCGGTGCAGCGAAGGCCTTGAAACTGGTCATCCCCGATATGGCTGGCAAACTCGATGGCTATTCCCTGCGCGTTCCCACATCTACAGTCTCGGTCATTGATCTGACTGCAGAATTCGAAGTTGCGACCACGACCGAGGAACTGCGCGAAAAGTATCGTGAAGCCGCCAGGATGCCGCGTTTCAAGGGCATTTTGCAGGCGGTTGATGAGCCACTCGTCAGCATTGACTACAAGGGTGATCCTCACTCCTCGTCTATTGACCTGCCGTTCACGATGATGCTCGGCAAGGATAAGAGCACGTTTGCCAAGATCATTGCCTGGTACGACAATGAATGGGGTTATAGCTGCCGCACGGCGGACCTGGCTGCCCTTATGGCGAAGAGTCTATAAAAGGGAAAAGACGTAAACAAGTAGACAGGTACACAAGTCACTCCAGACCTGTGTACCTGTTTCCATGTATACCGGTTTACGTTATTGGAGATAACATGAATAAGAAGACAGTCAAAGACATTGACCTCAAAGGCAAACGAGTCTTTATGCGCGTGGACTTCAACATCCCGATGGCGGATGGCAAAGTTACTGACGATAAGCGTATCAAGGCTGCACTGCCGACCATCAAATATTGTTTGGAGCAAGGGGCTTCCCTTCTCCTTGCGAGTCATTTGGGACGACCAAAAGGTGGTCCAGATCCTGAATTCAGCTTAAGGCCTGCTTCGGAAGTTTTGTCTGGGCTTTTGGGTATTCCCGTTAAAATGGCTCTTGATTGTGTCGGTCCCGAAGTGGAAGCGATGGCAAAGGATCTCAAGCCCGGTGAAGTGATCATGCTCGAGAATACCCGCTTCCACAAAGGCGAAGAGAAGAACGATCTCGACCTCGCGAAACAAATGGCTTCCCTGGCTGACGTGTATGTGAATGACGCGTTCGGCTCTGCACATCGCGCTCATTCCTCCACGGAAGGGATCGCGCGTTTCCTGCCCGCGGTCTCAGGCTTCCTGATGGAACAGGAGTTGGAATACCTTGGACGCGCGGTTGCGAATCCTGAACATCCATACATTGCCATTTTGGGGGGCGCAAAGATCAGCGACAAGATTCTCGTGGTCGAGACGCTGCTCTCCAAATGCGACAAGTTGATAATCGGCGGTGGCATGGCGAATACGTTCCTTGCTGCACAGGGAATCAACATGCAGGATAGTCTCGTCGAAGAAACTTCGCTTGAGACAGCCAGGAACATCATGGCGAAATCAGGCGATAAACTCATCCTGCCCGTGGACGCGGTCATAGCGGACAAGTTCGATGCAGAAGCGAACTCCCAGGTCGTTGACGTGGATAAGATCCCTGCAGGTTGGCGCATGCTCGATGTAGGACCGAAGACACTTGAGTTGTACAAAAAAGAATTAACGGGTGCAAAGTTGATCGTCTGGAACGGCCCCGTGGGTGTCTTCGAAATGCCGAAGTTCGCCGAAGGGACGTTCGCCCTGGCGAAAATGCTGGCGGAATCAGGTGCAACTACCGTAATCGGTGGCGGTGATTCGGCCAGTGCGGTCAAGAAAGCGGGAGTCGCCAAACAGATGACCCACGTCTCCACTGGCGGTGGCGCATCTCTTGAATTTCTCGAAGGAAAAGAATTACCGGGCGTTGCAGCACTCAACGATAAGTAAATTTAGATCATGTCACCCTCCCGAAGGAGACCACTGCGGGACGGCGTGAGCGAAGATAAAGGGTCTCTTT
>JBGPNQ010000135.1:0-12324 GCA_041487615.1 Anaerolineae bacterium | reverse complement strand
TGGCGTGGGGGGACTACGACAACGACGGTGACCTCGACCTTCTGCTGACGGGGGCGCATCACTGCGCCCCGCTCGGAAGAGAGTTTATCCATCTCCTTATTAAGAGTTTCGCTTTCCTTTGCCAGATCGAGAAATTGTACGCCGCGATTGGACTTTATCTTCTCAAGTTCCTCTTTTGCCTGCTGTAATTCTTTTTCGGCTGTTTCGGCTGCATCCATCGCCTCGATTTCACGCTGCTCCAATGTTTCAAGGTGACGCCCAAGCGAGGCTACATCCTTCTGCAAATCCTGTAATTCCTTGGGGTTGTGAACCAGCCCGCCATACAGGCTGGCTTCGGTCTGTTGAAGTTTAATGCGCTGTTTTTCAACTTCCACGCCGCATTGGTTCAGCAGGCGTTCGGCGTTCTTAAATTTGTCTTCAGCCGCGGCAAAATGATGGTTGGCCGCGCGTAGCACATCGTCATTTTCGAGTGTTTGCTGGATGGAGCCTAGACGCGACTGGGCATGATCCATTTTGCTATCCACCTGTTGAAGACGATATAAAACCAGTGCCGCGCTCATGGTTTGATTATACCCTTGCGGTCATCAAATCAACGGATTCCCTTACCTCGTGGGGAGGTTGTAGAAATTATAGACCGCGTCACCCAGGCTGGCGAACAGGGTATTTGCGTTATCGAAGACGATTTGAACGGGATGATAGGCATAAATCGAAAGAACAAAGTTTCCGCCTGCCGTGTAGACAATGGATGCGTCGCTGAAGTTGTGTATGATGCCGTCCGAGCCTGTGACCCAGCCGTGCTTGTGGGCGATCTGCGTCCCTTCGGGCACACCCGCTTCGATCAGCACACCAATCTTGTCGGCAGAGAGGTAGTTGATAATTCTCTGGCAGACTTCACTGTTGATCTTATCGGGGAATGCGGCAACCAAAGCTCCGCCGTTGCTTGTGGCACATTGATAAATATCCGCAAGGAGCATCCCCATATCGATCGGTGTGGTTTGGTTATATAGATCGGGGTCGGTAAAGATGTCGGTGCGTGAATTGGCGGGTGTGGAAAATTGCCGCAAGAGGGGCGAACCCTGGGCGAAGAACCCGGCAAGAAATGTATCGTTCAAACCGATGGTTTTCATGTAATCCGAAATATTCAACGGTCCCACATTTGGATCAATGCGGTTCATGATGGCGTCGGAAGCGTTGTTGTCGGACTTGCGAATCATTTCCAGAAGCAGGGAATCCGTATGCTCGTCGAGCTGAGCAGTCCCATTCTTGATAAAGTAGGAAATAAGGATGGGAATCTTGATCGTGCTGGAGGCTGTGAAGGCGATATCGGGTTCAACCGATATTTCCTGTCCCTTATCCAGGGCAAAGTGGATCTCCTGCCCCGTTTGCAGATCGAGCATGTAGAGTCCGATGGTTCCGTCATAGCCGGAGGTTGTAATGATTTGCTTGAGCAGAATTTCCAAATTTGTAATCGTCGGACGCGTGGGCGCGCTTTGTCCGTACGAGAGCACAACCGTGCGATTATTTGGAGAACGCAACGTGTCTTCGATCAATCGGACGGAGCGCTCAATATCGAGCACCCGTCCAGGCGCGCCTGGTTCGAAGGATGTGCTTCCGGGAATAGGCTGTGCGGGCGTAGGAGGTTCGTCATAGCGGGCGGAAATTTCGTTTTGAAGATAGGCAATTAAACGGTCTTCGGCTATCGTCGAGCTTAACGGAACCTCGACCGGGTCAGGATCGCGATTCCATAAGTAGTTCCAAAATCCACCCCAGAAAGAACCGCCAGTGCGAGCCAGGTCCGCGGCGGCGATCATGTTGTCCATATTCATCTCAAAGCCCACTGTGCCAGGATCCACATGGATAATCGATTCACCGTATTGCACCTCGATAGGTGAGGAATACACCTGCAAGACGCGCTGCGAGGCGATCTGCGGGTCGACCCCACCGACCGACACACCCGCGATCTTCATCCCGCTGGGATAGTTATTTCTCTGGCGGCTATAACCAATAAGGGATACGACGACCAGCACCAGCGCAATCGTGAGAATCGCGATGGAGATGCCGCGTAGAATTGGAATGGAACTGCGGTTCCGCACACTGCCTCCGAAAACATGACAAATATCGCAAAAAAGTATAACACACTCATTTTTGCGTTTGTGCTAGAATAAAACCGAAAAAATCAGGGCCCTAAAGGTTTACTGGCGAAACAATAGCTGTATTTGCGGCAGGAATTTCATCCGTGGAGCAACTTTTACCTCGTAGGAAACCTTTGGGGTCTTCTATTTGCAACTTCAAAATTCATTTGTAGGATAGGACGATGCTACGCTCATTTCTAATCTATCTTTCCAAAGCAGCCTGGGCGCAAAAATTGGTCACGAATTGGAGTTTTGCCTGGCGAGCCGCATCACGGTTCATAGCGGGTACAAGCGCTGACGATGCCATTCGTGCCGTGCGCGAATTGAACGCTAGGGGAATTAACGCAACACTTGACCACCTGGGGGAACATACATCAACCGCTGACGAAGCATCCAATGCCACAGAAGACATTCTCGCAATCCTGGATGAAATCGATAAGGCAAAGGTAAGAGCCAACGTTTCCATCAAGTTGACACAGATCGGCATGGGGCTGGACGAAGCCATCTGTCGACAGAACCTGATCCGCATTTTGGAACGAGCCAGGCAGCACAGCAATTTTGTCCGCATCGATATTGAAGATACCCCTTATACCGATGTCACGACTGCGATTTATAACGCGATGCTCGAACGAGGTTTCACCACAAAGACAATGGGTATGGCCGTACAGGCCTATCTTTATCGTGCCGAAGCTGATGTTCGCTCATTGCTGGAAAAAGACACACGCTTTCGCCTGGTCAAAGGCGCCTACAAGGAACCCGCTGACAAGGCATTCCCCAAAAAAGCGGACACAGATGCAAATTATGACCTGCTGACCAAGATCATGATCGACTGCAATCTCAAATTAGAAGATAACAAGCTCAGCACCGATGGTCGTGTTCCACCGATCCCCGCGATTGCCACACACGATGAAAAGCGCATTGCTTTTGCAAAGCAATATGCTCAAAAAGTTGGCCTGCCGAAAGAGGGCATAGAGTTCCAGATGCTCTATGGCATCCGCCGTGATCTGCAGGAGCAACTTGTGAAGGAAGGCTATCCTGTGCGCGTCTATGTCCCGTTTGGAACACATTGGTATCCATACTTCATGCGTCGGCTGGCAGAACGTCCCGCTAATATTTGGTTCTTCGTTTCGAATTTCTTCAGGAAGTAAAAAGGTAGATACGTAAACTTGTAAACACGTAGACAGGCCTTGGTTTGTCTACGTGTGTGCTTTCTTTCCTGTTTACTTGTTTCCTGTACCTGTCCACTTTTTCCGTTTACAATTCCTCCGTGTCCTCCCTTGCCCTCGTTACAGGTGCAGCTCATCGGCTTGGAAAAGTCTTCGCCTTGACTTTGGCGCGGTATGGATTCGACATCGTGCTCCACTATCACAAATCCCTGGACGCGGCACTTCAGACGAAGGCGGAAATTGAATCGCTTTCAAGACGCGTTTTCCTGGCCCAGGCCGATCTCAGCCAGCCTTCTGAGATCAATTCGCTACTCTCCAGTGTCGATTCTCTAGGCGTACTCGTCAATTCCGCGGCTTTCATGCCTAGTGGAAATGTAGACCTGCTGTCGCTCGAGAACTGGGACCGATCGTTCGATTTGAATCTGCGGGCTCCGTTCTTGCTCGCACAGGAAGCTTCGAAAAAAATGAATGAGGGTGGACTGATTGTCAATATCACGGATATGGGCGCGCAGAAGGCGTGGAGCAAATATCCATCCTATACCATCAGTAAAGCTGCGCTCGAATCAATGACCAAGATCCTTGCCCGCGCCTTCGCTCCCACTATTCGTGTCAATGCCATCGCTCCGGGTTTCGTTCTGCAATCGGACATTGTCCCTGCCGAGGAGTGGCAGCGGCTGATTAATCGGGTTCCTCTCAAACGTTCCGCGCGAACCGAAGAGATGGCATCCACCCTCGAATTTTTATTGAAGAACGAGTATATTACCGGCCAGACCATTGTCGTCGATGGCGGATATTCGCTAGTCTAATTCCGATGGTCGAGTAGAGCGAGTGTTCTTCTCGCTCGTATCGAGACTTGCGCGTTACGTACGAATTTGGTGTAACTCGTAAGCGTTGTGGTTCGACTGCTTGCGTCTCAACCACCGAAATAGAATAGAGGAGAAATCTTCATGCCCGAAGTTAGCAAACTTGCCGAAAAACTGAAGACCGAAGGTGATAAATTTATTTCCATATTTTCTGGTTTGACGGATGATCAATGGAGTCAGGAGGTCTACACGGAAGGAACCACCTGGACGATCCGCAATGTGCTTTCCCATTTCGTCACTGCTGAGCGTGCGCTGGTCAAACTCTTCGAACAAATCCGTCAGGGCGGCGCCGGGGCGGCGGACGATTTCTCCATTGATCGCTACAACGCTGCGATGCAGGAACGGACAAAAGAACTAACGCCGCAGGAATTGCTTGAGCAATACAAGCAAGTACGCGCTAACTCGATTGAATGGGTTTCAGGTTTGATGGAAAACGAACTAGAGATCGTCGGTCGCCATCCGTTTCTTAATATGACAACCATCCGTGAAATGATCAAGCTGCTGTATATTCACAATCTGGATCATTACCGCGATATGAAAAAGTCATTGAGGTCAACACCTATATAGGTAAACCAGTAGTTACAAAATACTGTACTTGTTACTTCTTTCTGCTTTCATCCTTCCTACTTCATCCTTCAGCCATTTCCCATGAATCTGCCTCCCTTTAAACTTGAGCGCTATTTCGCCAAATACGAATTCAACACAGAGTATCTCCTCTGCTCCTCGGACTGCGAAGCCATGTCGGTCGCGGACCTGCTTGCCTTTGAGCCTGGTGCAACCGAGAAATTCCAAAAAATATGGTTGGGCTACACCGAATCGCAGGGAAGCCCTGCTCTGCGCGCGGAAATTTGCAAACTGTACGAGTCCATTCAGTCGGACAATATTCTCGTCCATACCGGCGCCGGAGAAGCGATCTTCCTGTTCATGTTCGCCGCGTTTCAGCCGGGCGATCATGTCATCGTCCATTCACCGGGATATCAATCCCTGGCGGAAGTTGCCCGCGCTGCGGGTTGTGACGTCAGTCCGTGGCGGGCGAACGAGGAAAATAACTGGGGGCTCGATCTCAACGAACTCCGCCTCCTCCTGCGGACAAATACCAAAGCCATCATCATCAACACGCCGCATAACCCCACCGGATATTTGATGTCACGGACAGATTATGGAGCCGTTCATCAGTTCGCCCAGGAAAATAACCTGCTTTTATTTTCAGATGAGGTCTATCGCGAATCGGAGTATGACCCCGCAACTCGTCTCCCCGCTGGCTGTGACTTTGGCGAGCACGCTGTTTCACTCGGCGTGACATCCAAAACGTATGGACTGGCGGGTCTGCGCATTGGATGGATTGCTACAAAGAACAGAAAAATCTATGAAAAGATGGCGTCGCTCAAGGATTACACTACGATCTGCAATTCGGCGCCGAGTGAATTCCTTGCCGAAGTTGCGATGCGGAATCGGCAGCGTCTATACGAACGCAACCTCGATATAATCAGGCAGAATCTCGCTGTCATCGACGAGCTTTTCACGCGTCACTCCTCACTTTTTTCCTGGGTACGTCCGCGGGCTGGTTCGATGGCATTCCCGCGTTATCTCGGTGGAAATGTGGAGGAATTCTGTGATGACCTCGTCAAAAAGGCAGGCGTTCTCCTTTTGCCCGGAACAGTGTATGATGATTCAAATAACCACTTTCGGCTCGGGCTGGGACGAAAGAATCTCCCACTGGCAGCGCAGAGATTGAATAGCTTTTTGAACCGTTAAGCGTATGGCGAATGTTTTCAAGATTTATTCCAGATCGTGGTTTTACCTGCGTTGGCATAACTTGATCTATGCCTTGCCGGTTTTCTATTTCCTGAAGACCGTTCTCTTTGTATATCTTGGTTCTTCTCATTCGTCTCTGTTAACTTTAATGGCTTTTGTCTTGAATTTTGCGTTGGGAATGGTTCTTGAATTGTTCCTGATTATTTTCATTTTCAACTATAAGGAAATTCTCGAAATCAATGATTCGATATGGGAATTGATGAGTACGTATTTCTTACGAGTGTGTGGAATTAGCGTTGCCAGCGTGTTTTGGGTGTTATTACTTATCAGTCCATTTTGTTTCTTGGTTTATCTCGCGGTTCTGGCTGAATTAAGAGATTTCCTAATCTTTCTGGTTCCTGTTGCCTACTTTGGTTTTTGCGTTCTTAGCTTTGGTATTTGTGATTTAGGTATTCGCATTGTGATTTGTGAAGATAAGAAAATCAAAGAAAGTATGTGGTCGGGTTTTCGGGAACTCAATAATCATTTATCCCACTACTTGCCATTTGTATTGGCAAGCGCACTTCTTGCAGCATTGCCAATTGGTCTGACAACCATTTTTACCTTGCCACAAGTTCCCTCAGGCAGTTCATTGGATGAATTCCTTACAGTAATGAATCAAAGCGGTTGTGCCACCCTTACTTTTCTTAGTTATATAATCGTTCCGCTCAATATTGCAGCGAAGACATTTATCTATCTGGACCGCAAATCTCATAATATCATTTCTTTACCACAAGCCGACGGCCTCAGGGCCTAACTTCTGAATAGTGGTCACATCTTTCTTGTTTCATCTTTCGTGTCTTTTGTATCCTTCGTGTTTAAGAAATCGTAAATTGGATATCCCAACTTGAGAACTCTCCTCCGCATCGCCCGTCCTCTCCATATGCTCCTCGCCGCGCTGACCTTTTCGTTCGGCGCGAGCGTTGCGAACTACCTGGGCAAACCCTTCCGTGCAGATTCCTTCTGGCTTGGGTTGTTTGCCGTGATGCTCGCACAGATGAGCATGAGTTTGCTGTCTGAAGTTTTTCGCCTGGATGCCGAACCACTCACTGAGAACGAAACGCGGCGGGAGAGAGCACTGCTCCGTAACAACGCGCTTTATGTTGCCATTGCATCACTTTCGGTGGATGCGGTAATTGCGTTTTTCCTGTTTAACAATCAACATCTCTCGATGGCGTCTTTCTCGTTCCTCCTGGTTTCACTTTTTCTTGTCCTTGCATATTCCCTGCCTCCCTTCCGTAATCGCGGCTTCGGCGAGTTCCTGCTGGCTGCACATCTGGCCTACGTAATTCCGTCCATTGCTTATTTACTTCAGGCAGATTTGACTCATCGCTTCCTGGCCCTCCTGGTCCCATTGACGCTGCTCGCCTTTGCTTATTTCATCATCATGGACTTTCCCTCCTTTGCCTCCGACCGCAAGTACAACCGTACAACATTCCTCACACGCCTGGGTTGGGAACGCGTCGTTCCTCTGCATCATGTTTTTCTTTTATTCGCATATGTATTCTTTGCCATCGCACCCTCGCTTGGGCTGTCCCTTGCGCTGATCTGGCCTGCATTCCTGACCCTTCCATTTGCCATATTCCAGATTTTTCAACTGCGCAACATTGCGCTGGGCGGGCCTGCGAATTGGATTCTCCTCACTGCAACAGCCCTGTCCGTTTTCGTACTCACCACATACTTCCTGACCCTGACATTTTGGCTCCGGTAGACGATGCCCGAATTCCTGACTCTTCTTCCGCCGGATGAGGCACGCAGCCTATTATTCTCGCACCTTTTGCAGCCGACAATTGAATCTGAACCAGTAGATGTTTCATCGGCTTTAGGTCGTGTGCTGGCTGAGGATATCACGGCGCCACATCCGCTGCCGGAGTTTCAGCGCGCCACTGTGGACGGTTATGCGGTCCGCGCAGGCGATACACATGGCGCGAGCGACTCTCTCCCTGCATATTTGAACCTAATCGGCGAGGTGCCTATGGGAGATGCGCCCTTGTTTGAGATTGGAGCGGGTCAATGCGCATCGATTCATACCGGTGGAATGTTGCCAAACGGCTCAGATGCGGTTGTGATGCTGGAGTACACACAACGGGTTGGTAAGGATGGGCAGCTGCCCATCCCAACTCAAATGGAAATCGAAATCTTCCGCGCGGTCGCCGATGGCGAGAACGTAATCCGCGTCGGGGAGGATGTGGAACAGGGACAAGTGATTCAAGAGAAGGGGAGTCAGATGGGCCCCGCCGAAATCGGAGGACTCATGGCGCTGGGCATTACAAGAGTCAATGTATTGCGAAAAATCCGAGTCGGATTGATCTCCACAGGCGATGAGGTCATTGATCCAGGTCAATCGCCGCGACCGGGTCAGGTGCGGGATATCAACTCCTATACACTTGGCGCTTTGGTTGAAAAAAGTGGAGGCGAGGCGAACCGCTACGGTATCATCCCCGATAAGTTTGAGGCGTTGAAAGATGCGGCGGCGAAGGCGCTATCCGAATGCGACATGGTACTTATCACCGCAGGTTCGTCTGCATCCACGCGCGATATGACTGCCGATGTAATTCGTTCATTAGGCGAGCCGGGTGTTCTCGTACATGGAATCAACACACGTCCGGGTAAGCCGACGATTCTGGGTGTGTGCCATGGAAAAGCGGTCATCGGTTTACCTGGCAATCCTGTCAGCGCGTTGGTGAATGGCTATTTATTTGTTGTGCCGGTTATTGAGAAATTATTGGCCGCATTGCCTAAACCAAAACCAACCGTACTCGCGCGATTGACTGTAAACCTTCCATCCCAGGCCGGACGCGAAGACTGGTGGCCCGTGAAGCTCCTCGAGAGTCGTCAGGCCGAATTTGTAAATTATGTTGCTGCTCCCATCTTCGGCAAGAGCAACCTCATCTTTACCCTCGCCGCCGCGGATGGACTCTTGCGTATTCATCCAGATGCGACCGGATTATCTGCTGGGGAAATAGTGGAAGTTTATTTGTTTTAGCGGGAAATTAACCTTGCCTCGGCGGTTATTCAAGATCTGCATTTCGGCCGCCAAACGCTGAGCCGGGCTTCCGAATGGAAGCCCTATAGCTCGATCATTCTCCCCACTTTTTGTTCGATCGCCCTTTGGTACACCAAATTTGCAGCAACGATGTCCTCCATCGCGTGTCCCATGGATTTGTATATGGTCATTTCCGTGTTGTTTCTTCGTCCCGGTTTCTGATTTAATAAGACTTCACCGATCTCAGTTCCCGATTCAGGATTCATTCCTGCCAATTCAGCACATCCGACCGGGGGAGCATTGAAGGCAACCTTTGATTCAACGAACACATGACTGTGAATACTATTGATCAGCGAACGCGGTAATTCCGCGCCCGGCGGGCGATAGCCGACAGATGTGATGTGCAGCCCTTCACGTATCCGCTTTAGCCATTCTGTGTGAAGCACGGGTTCTGCAGAGGATGTGCATAAACAAATAATATCCGCATTCACAACTGCATCTTGCACCGAACGGACCGCTTCGGCACGTGAATCAAGGGCCGCTAACGCTTGAGCGTGCGAAAAATCCCTCGAAGCGATCCAAATCTTTTCGATGCTGACCAGAGCTCCGATCATCCGTAGATGTGCGTGACCGAGGACTCCCGCGCCGACGAGCGCCAGTGTTTTGCTATTTGCGCGCGCAAGATGTTGGATGGATAAGATCGCGCCTGCAGCAGTCCGCATGGCGGTGATGTATTCACCATCCATGAATGCGACAGGTGTTCCGGTTTCCGAGTCGAACAGTGTGATGATTGCCTGATGGGCAGGCAATTTGAGTCTGCCGTTGTCGTGAAAGACGGTGATGATCTTCACAGACATGAGATGCTCTGGCATGTATCCGGGCATGCCGACCAGAAAGCCTTTCACCGCAGTGGCTTGATTTCGCGGAGGCACATCGAGTTGACCAGCACTGAGTGCCTTGAATCCCTCCTCGAGGGCAGCAAGCAGCTCATGAGGATCGAGGAGTGCTTCGATTTCTTTACGGGAGAGGAATAGCATAAAAATACCTTTCATCCTGGACGGAGGACTGAGCGCAGTATATACGTTACCAGATATCGCCAACCGTGAAGCCGTCGGGATATGGGTCGCTGGGGTCAACGACGAATTGATTGATGCCCGTGATCCAGGCGGTTCCACCGATAGTGGGCACCACGGCTTTGAATGGACCGACCTCTGTCTCCTCGACGAGTCGGCCTGTGAAGAGCGTTCCCAAAATTCCTTCGTGATGGAAATCCTGATTTAATCCAAGTTGACCGCGTGCGTGCAGAGTTGCCATTTTCGCGCACGTGCCTGTGCCGCACGGTGAGCGGTCGATCACACCCGTCCACGTGGAAGGTTTGTCCCAATCGAGTTTACCCGTTGAAACGGTGACCACGTTCTTGCGATGCGCATGAGGATTTGTTGGTGGCGCGGACAGTTGACCGATTGTCGGCCCTTTAATCTCAGGGTTATCCGGATGCACCACGGGATATTGTTCAGCAGTGGCAGCTTTGACCATTTCAGTAATGCGAGTGATGTCCTTGCCCTCGTCGGGAGAAAGCTGCAGACCGAATTGTGCCGCGTCCGCAATTGCATAGAACATTCCGCCCCAGGCAACGTCCACGGTGGCGGTGCCGAGTCGTGGCACCTCGACTTTGACATCAAGATAAACCGCAAAGGCCGGGACATTCTTGAACGTGATGCGTGTTGCCTTTCCGTCCTTACACTCTGCATGGATTCCCACCAACCCTGCCGGTGCTTCAAGTATAAATTCAGTCACCGGTTCCATCATGGGCAGCATCCCCGTTTCGAGCAGGGTCGTAGCCACGCAAATGGTATTCGTCCCCGACATGGGTGGATATTCGACCTGCTCCATGATGATAAATCCCGCATCGGCATCGGGATGTGTTGGAGGAAGGATAATATTGGCGCAAAGTGCGGGATACCCGCGTGGTTCGCGCAGCATACGCAGACGCACACTGTCGTGATTCTTTTCGAAATACTTCATTTTCTCGAACATGGAATTGCCCGGCACATCCAGGACTCCGCCGATGATGACTCGTCCCGGTTCGCCGCAGGCATGCAGGTCAACAGCAGTGATCATATTGGTGAGGCGCATAGGACTCCTTTTCCGTCATTGTGAGGAGGAGTGCAACGACGACGAAGCAATCTCATAATTCTTCTGGAGATTGCTTCGGGCGAAGACCGCCCTCGCAATGACGATCATTATAATTGCCAGGGAAGTTTATTTAAGTCTACATTGCCGCCACTGAGGATAACGCCAACCTTCAGACCACTCAAATCAATTTTCTTTTCCCATAGCACACCCACAGCTACTGCGGAGGATGGTTCAATAATGATCTTGGCGCGTTCCCAAATAAACTTCATCGAATCGATGATTCCCTGCTCGCTCACTGTGACAATCTGTTCGACACGCTGTTGAATAATCGGGAAGGTCAGTGTTCCGAGGGAAGTGAGAAGTCCATCCGCGATCGTTTTTGGATTCACGGATGGGATAATCTCTCCCGCTTTCATCGAACGATACGCGTCATCTGCCATTTCGGGCTCACCCGCGATCACGCGAATTCCTCTTTTGATCTCGGTCGCCGCGATGGATGTCCCGCTCAAGAGTCCGCCACCGCCAACTGGCGCGATGACTACATCCAAATCGGGGATTTCCTCCAGCAGTTCCAAAGCCGCCGTGCCTTGCCCCGCCATGACACGTTCATCGTTATAGGGATGGACAACGTTCGCTCCGGTATCGAGCCGGATCCGTTCCAATGTGCTTTCCCTTGCCTCCAGCGTAGGCTCACAAAATGTGATCTGACCACCATAGCCCGCGACCGCGTCCTTCTTCACAGATGGCGCATTATTCGGCATGACAATGTAAGCAGGGATGCCGCGCATCCTGGCTGCGAGCGCGAGAGCCTGCGCGTGGTTGCCTGAGGAATGCGTGCATACACCGCATTTCGCTTCTTCAGCACTAAGAGAAAATACCGCGTTCGATGCGCCGCGGAATTTGAATGCCCCGACCTTTTGCATATTCTCACATTTGAGATACACCTGCGCGCCAACTTTTTCATTCAGGCTTTCATTCGTCAACACAGGTGTGCGATGAATATACGGTTTTATCCGCTTTGCAGCTTTGCGAATATCAGCAAGGGTGGGGAGCATGATTCTTCTCCATGGTATGGCACTCTCCCGAAGGTCATCGGGACGATGTGAGTGGAGCGAAGAGTCTCGTGCAACGCGATACAGATGCTTCGCTCCGCTCAGAATGACATATTCTTAATATCCTCTTTCAAAATCAACTTCGTACTTCAACGGACTGTCTTCCAGGTACAGGCGATAGTTCTCAACAAAAAG
>JBGPNQ010000134.1:0-12404 GCA_041487615.1 Anaerolineae bacterium | reverse complement strand
GGGACAATCTCTGAACGGCAATATCAAAATAGCTGCCAACCTATCGTTCGCTTCGGACAGTAAGATTATGCGTGGCTGTGTTCGTTGACAAATGGTAAATGAGCAATCAGTCCGTTTTTAAGTACCGGTCAAAGAATTGAATCGTGCGCTGCATGGCCAGGCTGAAGTTTCTTGAAATATTGTGATTGTCGCCTTCGTACGTATAAAACTCTGCTACTCGATTCGCCTGGAGCAGTTCATCGTAGAGCATTTGTGAAAATTCCAAAGGCACCTCTTCATCTGCCGTACCATGATGTATTTGAATAGGTCCATTCAGGTCGTGCAGATAAGCGTTTGCTGAAATGGAATTCCAAAATTGGGGATTCTCCTCTACAGAACCGTACGAGTGTTCCAGCGCATACACCCATGATCCCGGGGCCGGGCTGACAGGGATTGCTCCAGCATTCCAGCGCGTGAAGAGGTCGGGATACGGAGCAACGACTCCAGCCCAGATCACGCCCACCTTGATATCTTTCGTAACAACCATGGAACGAAGCGTAATATACCCACCCATTGAGTGGCCCCACATACCGATGTGATTCGGATCTGCATCGGAGTAGCGTTTCATAGAGGCAACTGCATTCAATACATCGATCGTGTAGTTAGGTTGAGTATAGACCCCTCCCGCCGCGCCCTCGGACCGATCATGTCCGCGGTAATCGGACTTGAAGACGATATAGCCGCTCTTTGCAATTTCATCCACGTAGGCGATATAGCGTTGTGTGGTGCGATATACATTCGGGGGAATGTAGCCATGGTTGAATATGATGACGGGCCAACCTGTGGCTGGCTTTTGCCCGTTCGGCACCGTCATCAGAGCGTAAATTTTCAATCCATCGGAAAGATAGGAAACGTAATAGCGGCTATAGTTCAGGCCGGGATCCAGAACTGCTTAGATGACGATGTCACTGCCGGGATAGTCACGCGCGCGCATCGCGTCGATTTGCAGAGGCAACGGCGCTGAGTCAAGCTTCGCGGGAGGCAGAATATTGAGCGCCGTGCCGGACGAGGATACCGATGAGGAACCGAAAAGGGATGGTCTATTTGGAAGGGATGCAGGATCACTGGTCTCACAAGCGTTCGTCGTCAACAACACAATTAATAGGAACCAGTAATAACGTGTATTTTTTAGCATGTTATTTTCTTCAGTTGTTAAAGTGGATGCTCATTACAGCAAGCTATTTTGTGGAAATGTCCAGTCGTTCAATTCCTGTTACGATTGAATTATAGCACAGATGTTCTACCGCTTGTCTCGTAAAATAAGTAAACTTTTTAGATGGTATTGCAGGCTGAAACTCAAATCGCAAGTTTACCTATTTATGCGGCACACTGTAATTCGAATTAAGACTCCCCCCTATATCTTCAATACGAAAGATTGATTTACGAGAGATCGATCTCCAGAATTTCCTGTAATCCTTTCACAATCCTGGTTACTGCTTCGACTATTTTTGAATTCACGGTTTCACCGACATCGTTGTTTGCTGGTTGGATTCCCAGCAGCAGTACCTCACACTTGAGTTCCCAGTTTAGGTAACTCGCCAGCATGGAGAGTGGCAGAGAGTGCGTGGAGGCGCTGATTCCTTCGATCTCGTCCATCTCGATCCAGCGAATGGTTCCGGGCGCCTCCCCCATCTCCGCGGCATCGATCAGCAGGACAACATCCGGCTCGAAGCGGCGCAGGTCGGCGGTGCGGTTTTCAGGGGCGTGACCCGCGTCCATAACGAGGACCGTTTCCAGGTCCCGGATGGACCGGGATTCCAGCAAGGCGCGCACCACCAGGATTCCAGCCGCGTCATCAGAACGCAGGGTATTTCCAATCCCCACAATTGCAACGCGTTGACTAGCTGTTTGTGGGTTCAGCAGAAGGTGTAGTGAGGCTTTCCAGGAACTGGGAGATATCTTCGTCTTTTCCATAATAAACCGTGAATTCCTTCTTTAAGACCGCATGTTCCCAATCTTCATGTGACATGCCCATGCATTTGAATTTGCAGTTGACTACGCATTGACCGCAATAGACGCAGCGATCCCGGTGATATTTTAATACGAATCGTTTGGCAGCCCGATCGAGAATTACAAGTTCAATGGCCCTGGATGGACAATCCCTGGTGCACAAACAACAGCCGGTACACGATGTAGGATCGAAGAACAGCTCGCCGCGGTATCGTTCCGGCGGTGCGGTCTTCTCCTCAGGATACATTTGCGTGGCAGATTTTTTGAAGAACGACTCGAGGATGTCCTTCAACATGGTTCCCATTTTCATAATGGATAACTCCTCAGGAAGATGATCAGCATGATCTGAGTCAACACAAGGATGGTCCCGAAGCGCCACCACAGCCCAACGGTTTGATCGATACGCAGACGGGTGAGCAAGGTTTGCAGCATAGTCATCAACACAAGCACAACGATGGTCTTGAGCAGGAACGGAAGAATTCCATTTAAGCCGCCGAGATAAAAAGCAGAGACCAACGTGATGCCGACAATCAATTCAATGGATTTGCCTATTTTGAAAATTGCCAGCCCACGACCGCTATACTCAGTGAGGGCACCAGCAACGATCTCCGTTTCGGCTTCAGGGGAGTCAAATGGAGGCAATTCAAGTTTTCCCATCAAACCGATCAATGCCACAATGAAACCGACAGGTTGAGTGATGACAATCCAATGAGTTTGTGCGTAGCGGTTAACCTCGCTGATCTGCCAGCTGCCCGCCGCCAGGGCAGGACCCAACAACGCAAGCAGGAAGGGAGCTTCATAGGCAAACATTTGAGTCAACGCGCGCGTGGCACCGACCAGTGAGAAACGACCACTCGTATTCCAACCGGCGAGACCAATACACATTGTCAACAAGCTGAGCAGATAAATCGTTACGATCAAATCACCCGGAAAACTGTGAGCCGGTTGGAGTCCCATCAGCGGCACATACAAGGCAGACGTCAACGCGCCCGCCATAGCAAGGACAGGAAGTCCAAAGAATAAGAACGGGTTCGCAAGCCTGGGCGTTATCTGTTCCTTGGCGAACAATTTAACCATGTCGGCAAAGGGCTGGAACCAGCGCGGACCGACGCGGTTTTGGAAGCGCGCCACCAGCTTGCGATCGATCCATTCATAAAACATGCCGCTGAAAATCAGTGTCAACCCGGCGGGAAATATCAGGACGGAAATCAGAGAGGGTAATATGTTCATCGTTTGTAATACTCAATTCCATATTCGCGCAGTTGCTTCCAGGACCATGTCTTCTGCCCGCTGAAATGTTTGACCGTTACGACACGATCGTTGCACGAGAAGCATGGATCCATGCCAGCGATCAACATGGGCACATCGGCCAATTGACGACCCACTGCTTTTTCGAGCACCGAGACCCAATTGCACAGGCTCGGCGTGCGGACGTGGATACGCGCCGGATATTCCCCGCCTGCGCTTTTGATGTAGTAGAACAACTCGCCGCGCGGCGCTTCGACGCGCGAGATTGTTTCACCAACGGGGATCTTGCGCGGCATCTTCACCGTCAACGGTCCTTCAGGCAGGTTATCCATGAGGGTGCGGATGGCAAAGCACGTGACCAGTAATTCACTCAATCGCACTTCACAACGAGCTTCCAGGTCGCCATTGGTTGCCGTCACTGCGCTGATTGGGAAGCGGGTATATGAGCCATATGGCGCTTCCACACGGATATCACGGACAAGTCCCGAGGCACGCGCCGTAGGTCCCAACAAGCCAAATCGTTCCGCTTCAGCATAGCTGATTGTGCCCACACCGCGCGTTCGGTTTAGGAACATTGCGTCGGTGGTGACTACTTCGAGATAATGGCGGATACGTACCTCCAGGAAATCGAGTCCCTGTTTGATAACCTTTACCTGTTCGAGTCCAATATCGCACTTCACACCGCCGAGTACATTCGCAGAGTAATTGACGCGGTTGCCTGTGATCTGTTCAAGCAGGTTCATCACGGTCTCGCGGTCACGCCACGAGTACATGAATAAGGTATCGAAGCCGGCTTCGTGCGCAGCGACTCCCAGCCACAGCAAATGACTGTGGATGCGCTCGAGTCCTGCCACGATCTGACGGATCGCCTGTGCACGCATGGGGACTTCCACCTGTGCGAGTTTCTCCACACCCAGGGCATATGCCATCGTATGAACATGCGAGCAGATCCCACAGACGCGTTCGAACAGGTACAGGTTCTGGATCCAGTTGCGGCTCTCGGCAGCTTTTTCGATTCCACGATGGGCATATCCGAGGCGCATGCGCGCTGCGGTGACGACCTCGCCGTCCACGGTGAACTCGAAGTGACCCGGTTCTTTCAATGCGGGGTGCTGGGGCCCAATCGGAACCACGAATGTGTTCCCACGGACAATACCTTCTTCCGGTATCTCGTCGACGTAGCGGCCTTCAACTGGCGCGGCTTGTTCGATCTTGAAGTCCGCCCGCATGGGATAAACACCTTCCGGCCAGTCATCGGGAATGAACAACCGATCCATGCTTTTCGCGCCGGTAATTTGGACTCCAACCGTTTCACTCAATTCACGTTCAAAGAAAGTAGCAGACGGAATAATATCTTCGATGGTTGGCAGGGATGCATCACCAGTGCGCGGTAAATGGACTTTCAGCGAAGTGATCGCAGGGCCATTACAAAAGTGGTAGAGCACCTCCAACTGACCGGATTCCACTCCGAGGTCCAGACCTGTGATCGCGGAAAGATAGCCCCACTGTGCGTCGTGCAACGTGGTCACTGCCCGGCGCAGGTCCACTGCGCTGATGAGGAAATCCAGACGATTCGGTTCGGGATGAGTCGTTTCTTTGTTCCAACTGGTAAGCAGCCACTCCGCTTTTTTCAAATTCTGTTCAGTATTCATGCAGGAACCTTTTCAGTAAGTTTTTTCATTTGGGATGGAGGCAGATTACCTTCCTTCAAATGAGCAATTAATTGGATAATGCCATCCACAATGGCTTCGGGACGGGGTGGGCAGCCAGGGATGAACACATCCACCGGCACGACTTCGTCGACTGCGCCGCCAACGTTGTAACAACCCTGGAATACACCACCGGAGATACTGCATGATCCCACCGAAATCACGAACTTTGGCTCCGGCATCTGTTCGTACGTGCGGAGTAGACGCTCGCGCGCCTGTCTGGTGACGGGGCCCGTCACGATCAGCAGATCGGCATGACGCGGACTCCCTTCCAGCTTGATACCGAAGCGTTCCACATCATAGCGTGGCGTGAGCGTGGCAAGGATCTCGATGTCACAGCCGTTGCACGAACCACTATTGAAATGGATCGCCCAGATGGAATTGAGCCGTGCCCAGGCACGAACTTTCTTCACCACGGTTACCCATAAGGGATCATTGATATTCATACTTCACCTATCCAAGGATCAATGCCACGAGGGCAAGGATCAGACCCAACAAATACAAACCAGCAACAGGAGAAAGGTCACTGCTGCCGATCATCAACACACCCAAATGCAATACCGCGAAGAACAATGCCACCGTAAAGAACTGGCGATAGCCTGGCGCGGCCGGCACGGGGTCATTCTCTTCACCACTCGCGTACGTCGCCGTTTTGAATTCAGTCTTGCGCCCGGTTGCCGAGAACAAACGTCCAAGCCCGGACACAACGGAGACCACAGCAAAATAGATGAGGAACGCAACCAGTGGAGAAAGCAATATACTTTTCATATTAATATCCAAACATCGTCATCAACCGTTGCGCGGCAGGCACGGTCAGCCAATTCATCAAGGTCGGGAAGAAGCCGAGCACGATCACAAGGGACGTCATCACCATCAGCGTCAAAGAAATCGTCCACGTCACTGATTTTCCTGCGAGCACGGAAGCAGACGGCTCTTTGCGATACATCAGGTTCACGAGCGGGGCGTAATATCCAAGTGAAAGCACACTGTTGAGCGCCATGAAGATCATCAACGCGATGATCCAATTGTTTTCACTCTGAAAGCCGGCGACAAAGATCTGCCACTTCGACATAAAGCCAGCGAGCGGCGGCATTCCCCCGAGCCCCAACACCGCGATGCTCAAGGCAAGTGCCACCAGCGGATATTTTTGCGCAGCTCCGGCAAGGTCAGCAACTTTCAATGAAGCGTGTGAGTCGTTTCGCAGGAACATCCCATACATCAACGCGCCGACCGCGAGGAAGGCCAGTCCCTTCATCAGCATGTGATTGAACAAATGGAAGAAGGCACCTTGTGCACCCAATGCAATACCCGAATACAGCGCAATGCCAAGCCCGAGCAGGATATATCCAATGTGGCTCAGGCTCGAATATGCGAGCATACGCTTCAGGACGGATTGTCGCAGCGCGAGCAGGTTACCATACAAAATATTCACCGCGCCGAAGCCCATCAGGATGAGTCCCCACGAATGCGCGGACCCGGTCAAGACAGCGAGCGCACGTAGCATGGCGATCAACCCGATCTCGATGACCACGCCTGAAAGCATGGCGCTGATTCCACTTGGCGCCTGCGAATGGGCATCAGGCAGCCAGGTGTGCAGCGGGACAAGCGCCACCTTGACACCGAAGCCTATGACAAATAATGCACCTGCGCCCAGAAGGGAAAACCGGCTCACTTCCGACCTGGAGACTGCTTCCGCTATTTGAGCCATATCCAGCGTCCCGGCTCTTGCCAGCACTATTGCGATGCCGATCAGCACGAGCACGGACCCGGTCGCGCTCTGCACGAGATATTTCATCCCGGCTTCCAGCGAAGCAGACTGTTCACGATAGAACGCAACGAGCAAATAGGATGAGATGGCCATGCCTTCGAACCAGACCCACAGGTTGAACAAATCACTGGCGGTGACGAGACCGATGATTAGTCCGATCATCGCGAGCAGCATGGCGTAATATTTCTCCTCGCCCACTTCCTCCATCATATACGAACCGGAGAACAGAACGACGAGTGTACCGAGCAGCAATACACAACCGGCCATCAACAAGCTGATGCCATCGACGCGCAGCCAGATAGTCTCCACATCGAACTCCTGCAATCCACCCGAAAGGAAGTTCTGCGCAGAGAAGACAAAAGGAACCCATGCAACCAGCACGGCCAGCAATGCCAGTATCCGTACCAGATAGGAACGGCGATGCAGCGTGGGATCATGCGTCCCAAGGCGTCCGGCCAGATAAACAATGGGCGATGAGATCAACGGGATGGCGATCAAACCGGAAAAACTCAAAAGATTCATTTATGCACCGATCCACAAAACGACAAGCACGATCAGCAAGCCGCTGATGATGCCGAGAATGTTCCAATTCAATTCGCCTGTCTGCGTGGCTCGCAGGCGTTCCGCGAAGTTCGATACCGTTTGAACAACGAGATGATTCAAAGAGTCGAAGCCAAAGGATGTATCCACGAACGGTTGCAGCCAGCCGCCTCCAAAATATCTGAAGGCACGCATGCGTATCCAGCAAATGCCGAAACCGAGGGCAACGATCAGTAACGCGAGCCAGGTCGCGGGCCCGGAGAGAATCGCATCCACCATTTCCAGAAGAGACTCATGTTCCAGTCCATGGAACGGCAGGGTCGTGGATAAGAGTCCGTTCAATCCACCAAAGAAAAGCCACGTGACGAAGGTACCGGCTGCCAGGATGCCCAGCGAGACTTTCATCGCCGACCCTGCAGGGTGAACATGCAGGTGATCCCGCTCTTCACCGAAGAACACCAACCACGTCACTCGGAAGGTATAGAAAGCCGTGAGACCCGCGCCGAAAAGCATGAGGCCATACGCCCAAACCGGTGAACCTTCGAGTCCAGCTTCGAGGATGAGTTCCTTGCTCCAAAAACCATTGAGGATCGGCACACCTGCCAAAGCCAGCGCGCCAAGGATGAATACATTCCGAACGAATGGCATTCGCGTTCCAAGCCCCCCCATGCGCCGCATATCGCGCGTGCCCACGCTATGAATGACGGAGCCCGCCGCGAGGAACAGCAACGCCTTGAAGACCGCGTGGCTGAGCAAATGGAATTGACTGGCGAACACGCCGCCCGCGCCGACGGCATAGACCATATAACCGAGCTGACTCACCGTGGAATAAGCGAGCACACGTTTGAGATCGGTTGCGATGAGAGCGGAGACTGCCGCAATCAACGCCGAGATCAGACCGACGAGAATGACAGACATCCTCCATGCAGGCACCGATTCAAACGCCGGGTAAAAGCGCGCCAATAAATAGATACCTGCATTGACCATCGTCGCGGCATGGATCAGCGCACTGATGGGAGTCGGCGCTTCCATGGCATCGGGCAACCAGGTGTGGAACGGAAACTGCGCCGATTTCGCCGCGGCCGCGATCAGGAAGCTGAAAGCAATGACGGAAAGGGAAACGGCAGGAAGAGTCGCAGCGTTTTTCAGAAAAACGGATATTTGGAAGCTGCGAAGATTGGCAAAGATGATCAACGTACCGACCAACAGTCCCACCCCACCAACTTGCGTGATGATAAGCGCCTTGATGCCACCTGCCACGGCTTTCGGATCATCATTGTAGAATGAGATCAAACCATACGAACACAGAGCTGTAATCTCCCAAAAGAAGAAGGTGAACAGAAGATTGCCGGTCAGCACCAATCCAATCATCGCACCGATGAAGAACAGCACGAGGAAGTAATAGCGTCCGAGTTGATCTTCGCCGCGCATGTAATCGACGGAGAAGCCGACAGCCAGAGAGCCAATCACGGCCGCGATGGCGGTCAATGAAAGTGCAAGTCCATCGGGGACGAAGGTCAGGTCACCGAAGGAAATGCCGAGATGAATGGTGATCACCGCTTCTGAATTGGCGAAGGTCAAAAGCACGAGCGATGTGATCGCGGTCAGCACGCTGAAAAGGACCGCAAGAGTATGCTGAAGTTTTGGATGTTCGTTTCGCGCGAGCCAGACAAGGACCGCTCCCAGCCAGGGAAATCCAATGACGAGTGTGACAAGTATCCCCGCCATATCAACCTCGTAAAGTCGAGATCCTCGGAACATCCAGCGTTCCGAAGCGGCGGCGCACCTGGACGGCAAGCGCCAATCCCACTACGGCGACAATCGTGTCTGCCACGATGACCGTCGCCGCCGTGGAAATTCCCAGGCCCATGTTGCCGCTTGATTTTCCAGCCAGTACCAATGCCAGAATGACAGCCTTGACCAGGATCTGCAAAACCATCACCACTTTGATCAGGTTCCGGGTGATGAGAAGCCCGTAAAATCCCACGCCCAGTAGCACAACCACACCAAACAAAATCACATTTAAGGGAGTAAATGTCACGGCTGGTTCTCCTGTGTTCGCCCGGGTGTTCTTTCAGAGAGCAATCCCAACACCCCCATCACGCCGGAAAAGATTAACGCAATTTGTATCCATACGTCCAAAACGCGGTTCTGCCACAATGCGATGGAAAGAGCGATCGAGCTGGTATCGATATTTTTTTGAATGGCGGGGAAGGCCATCCATCCCAACAGGACTGTCACGAGTCCTACCAGGCCGAAGGCCAATGGTTTCGGGATCACGGAGGCTGGATCGAGCGCGTCGTCACCGACCACGCTGACCGCGTAGACCAGCAGGACGGTAACCAATCCCGCGCCGACCGACAACTCCATGACCGCCACTTGGGCCGCGCCCAATAGATAGAGCACAGCCGATACGAGCGCGCTGATACACGCCAGATAAATTGTCGCCGACAGGATTCTCTTGGACACAATTGCGCGATATGCGCAAAAGATCGCCCCCAGCAGAAACACTGCATATTGTATGCTTTCCATTGTATTAAAGATTCTCCAATAGTCTATTCCTGAAAACGATAAAGAAGTTTTCAGGGTAATCACCTCCTATGAGTCACGTCCTTGAGACAATTGTGAAATATACCACAAATTGGATTCTTTACCGCCTACCTCTCTATACAACTTGCCTACGGACTACCAGCGACTTTTCTCGCGATCGCAGATGATTTTCCAAGTAAAATTGCCCCATGACACAATACTTTGCCGTCGACTATCCGGGACCCGCATTTGAATTCTTGGGGATTGCGCATCTAGTAGCGCTCGCAGTACTTGTGCTCCTGAATCTGTGGTTGCTTCGCTTCCGGAACGCCGGCGATGGGACCAAAGGGTTCCTGCGCTGGATGCTGGCGCTGATCCTCGTGGGCAACGAGGTTGCCTGGCATTACTGGCACTTCGTCAACGGCACGTGGACCATCCAAACCATGCTTCCCTTGCACCTGTGCAGCCTGCTCGTATGGACCGGTGCATTCATGCTCGTCTCAAAGAACTACAGGATCTACGAGTTCATGTATTTCATGGGGATTGCCGGAGCGCTCCAGGCCTTGGCAACTCCTGACCTTGGGATTTATGGTTTCCCTCATTTCAGATTCTTTCAGACCTTCATCTCCCACGGACTGATCGTCACCTCCGCGATCTATATGACCGCCGTCGAGGGCTTCCGCCCCACATGGAAATCCATGATCCGCGTCGCGGTCTGGATGAACCTCTATGCGCTCATTGTTTATTTTATCAATGGCTATATTGGCAGCAATTACCTGATGATCAACGGCAAGCCGGAACTACCCAGCATCCTTGACCTGCTTCCGCCCTGGCCTGTTTATATTTTGTACATGGAAGCAATCGGCGTTATTTCAATACTTTTGCTATACCTGCCGTTTGCGCTCAAAGACTGGCGGACGAGTTATCTTTTGAACCGCGATAATGCTTCCAGGTTGGAAAGTATTTCAAAGTAGAGTCAATATAGGGTACCGAATTGTCGAGAGCTCAACAGACGCAGCAGAGCATGTATCGGCTTGTCATTGTGATCCGTCAAAGAGCCCGTTCCGTTACGTCGTTCGCAAGGCATAGTTCCAAATCCTATCCCTTGTAAAACAATTCCAACCCATCAATCAGTTTGCGAAACATATCGTGAAACTTGCTGTCATCCTTCCACTCTGAGAAATCAAGGATGTTGTATTCCATGATCTGTTCCATTACTCTCTTGGGCCAACGATTATCTTTCCAGCTGCCGTCCAACGCAACAGGGCACAAAACATCGCTCTCTGTATCCTTCTCTTTCCCGCGAGCCGTCCTAACTTCATGCTCTACCCAGTCGCTGTTCAGAGAATTTTCGGATAAAACAAGCAGTACGGTTCGATTCTGACTAATCGCTCGATCAATTTGCTTCTCGATACGACCTGCCTTCAGATCGTGAATATCACGCCAGAATCGGACACCTTTTGCGATAAGTTGTTTCTCTAGCCTATCCACGAATGCACCATCACTATGGCTATAAGAGATAAAAAGGGGAGATATCTGTATCGCTTGCAAATGGCGCAAATCGAAAATTCTGTTCTGAATGTCAATGAACTCATGATTTCTCAGGCGAGGATTGTACATTTTCGCCTGCTCAATCTCCCAATCGCTCAAGCCGCAGCCACGAAGAAACACTTCAGGTATGTTCCCCATGGAACGCATCAAAGTGTTAGTTCCAAGAGTGGACGCACTATCATGTATAACAGATTCAAGACCAACTGTAATGCTAAGGTCGATATCGGCTAGGATTGTTCCTCCGATAACAACATTCTTGAAACTTGCATTCCTGAGATTGGTTTCAGTGAGATTGACATTCCTGAGATCGGCTCCATTGAGATCGGCTCCAAGGAAATCAGCTAAAGTGAGATTGGCTTCAAAGAGATTGGATCGGATAAGGTGAGCGTTAGCGAGCTTGGCTCCCCGAAGATTGGCACCATAGAGGCTTGCTCCACTAAGACTCGCTGCATTGAGGTCGGTCGCAGCAAGATACGCAACCGTGAGATTGGCTCCGCTGAGATCAGCTCCACTGAGCTTGGTTGAACCAAGATTGGCTCCCCCGAGATTAGCTTTACTGAAATTAGCTCCACTGAGATTGGAGTCTGCAATATAGACTCTACTAAGATCCGCTTGAGTCAGATTAGCCCCACTGAGGTCGATGCGATCGAACATAATCTCTACATTAGGATTTTGCGAGCGCCAATTGTTCCAAACTTCGACGCCCTGCTTCAAAATCGCTAGCTGTTCCTGGTTGGCCATTGCTTCGCCCTTTCTGCCTCGATGACTTTGGCTACGATTCTACCTGAATAAATAGACTTATCATAAAACAGCTGCATTCTGCATTAGCGTTGGAAAGCATTTCAAATTAAGGTAAAATCTACCTGCCGGGGCGATGGCGGAATCGGCAGACGCAACAGACTTAAAATCTGTCGTTGGAAACAACGTGAGGGTTCGACCCCCTCTCGCCCCACTTTCAACATGTCATTGCGAGCCGTCATTGTTTGGCGGCGCAGCACTCTTTCAAAAGGTTGCTTCGCCGTTGTGCTTCTCGCAATGGCATTTGCATCTGAAAGGCAAAAGACATGTTT
>JBGPNQ010000133.1:0-12570 GCA_041487615.1 Anaerolineae bacterium | reverse complement strand
GGTACAACGTCGGCTCCTTGTGATAATCCCCGTAAAACACGGACGTGACTGAGAGTTTGGTGGCGGGATAATTGCTCTGTGCACATTCCGCCACATAAAACCCTCGATCCTTCAACTGCCGGATGAATGCCGAGTTATCGTAATGGAAATCCTTCAACAGAATGTCGGAGCGTGTGTGCGCATCCAGCAGGATGAAATAAATATCGGGTTTTGGTATGGAGTCGTTTCCACTGCTGGCCACTACGTTCTGATTCTGATTGGATGATTCTGCTGCCTGAAGGGTTGAAATATCATGCTGCAATGTCTGGAACAGGGAGAACAACACCAGGATGGCGCCTGTCAGTGCGAGAAAGTTGACAAGGCCCTCCGTGTTCCTGACTTTCCAAATGATCCACGCGGCCGAGAGGACGAGAATACCACCGAAGATCAGGATCAAATGTCGATGTCTGGGTATATCTCCGAACAGAGCTTGATATTGCAAATAGACCTGACCATAGGAAAAGAATAGGATGATCGCCAGCGTGGCGATGATTCCCGCCTTCTGCCAGTCTCTTATGAAAAGTCTGAGTATCCCCCAGGTCAGTGTTGTCAGAAGCACCGATAAGAGAATCGGCCGATAAAGCGATGCCGCATCGACGTAGGCAATATTATGGTTCCGCAACTCAAGGATTGGATAGACTGCAAAGAAGAAAGGATACAGGAAGGATATTGTTTTTTTCATGCAAACCTGAATTTGTGAAATCGTCGCTGTATTATACAATCTTCCTTCTGGAACCATGAGTACGCTTTTGGATGGAACATGCGGCGGATATGTTCGTTGTACAAACACGTTGGAATCAATTAAGAGATCCCAAACATTAAACAATTCTGAAGATTTCCGTTCATAAGGAGCAGCTACGTAGACGCGAAATTCTCCGAAAGCTGATATTGAAACAATGAAACTCATTGGCTTTGGCGAACATAATTTTGAGCAGGAGCAACTGGTCTTAAGGCTGGGGTGCAATCGCTTGACATTTTCACTCCAATGGAATAATATTTCGACATCAAACTATTTGACGTCAAAGGAAATGTGGACATGCCCACTCATTTTTCCGGAACGCGCGCCGAGATGCGCACCCTGGATACATTCATCAAACTGACGCGCTGCACCAATTCCTTGTTGGCGCGGCTGGCAGAGCGCAATACGGTTGGCGATCTCACCTATTCGCAGTTTGCCGTGCTGGAGGCGCTCTACCACCTGGGACATATGACTCAGGGTGAGATCAGCACCAAGGTCTTGAAGAGTGGAAGCAACATGACCACGGTGATCGACAATCTCGAACGTGATGGATTTGTCCTGAGGGAGCGCGACGTAGAAGACCGCCGCGTGATCCATATCCATTTGACGGCGGCAGGTACAGGGAAGGTCGAGGCGGTGCTTCCTGGTCATGTGGCGGCATTGCTGGATGAGTTCAGCGTTCTATCCGCCGGTGAACAGCAGGCGCTGGGTGAGCTATGTAAGAAATTGGGCAAAGGAAAGCAATCCAACAAAATTAAAGGTTGAAAGGAAAATAACATGAACGACAAAATGATCGCCGTGGCCGGCGCAACAGGTCAACAGGGCGGAGTGGTTGCAAGAAAACTTTTATCGGATGGATGGAAAGTACGGGCGCTCACGCGGGACTTCGACAAGCCTGCCGCCCAGGCGTTAGCCAAAGCTGGCGCGCAGCTCGTCGCAGGTGACATGGACTCCCGCTCCGATTTGGATGCGGCGTTCCAGGGCGCGTACGGCGTCTTCAGCGTGCAAAACTTCTGGCTGCCGAACGTCGGCTATGAGGGAGAGATCCGGCAGGGCAGGAATGTCGCAGACGCCGCCAAAGCTGCCGGAATCCAGCATCTGGTTTTTTCATCGGTCGGCGCGGCACACCGCGGCATGGGACAAAAACACTTCGACAGCAAATGGATCGTCGAGCAGCATATCCACTCGCTTGACATTCCGTACACCATTTTTCGTCCGGTGGCATTTTTTGAGAACTTCAACTGGGAACGCCCGGCCATCCTGAATGGCACATTCAATGCGCTGGGCCTGCGCCCCGAGAAGGAACGTCAATTGATTGCGGCCGAGGATATTGCTGTCTTTGTAGCGCTCGCATTTGCGAATCTGGAATACTATGTGGGAAAAACAATTGAGTTGGCGGGTGATGCATTGACCGAATCCCAAATCGCGGACACGTTTGCAAAAGTGATCGGGAGACCCGTCAAACTCACCGTGCCAGGCGGAGGCGGGGGACGACGCAGATCAGAAGAAGAGATGAAAGCCATGTTCAACTTCTTTAACGGACAAGCATACGATGCGGACATCCCTGCGCTGCGCAAACTGCATCCGGGCTTGCTCACGCTTGAACAGTATCTTCGCAGGAACGGCTGGGAGAATGCGGAGCCAGTCACAATGCCTGAAAATAGCGCGTGGGGAAGATAAATATTATTACCAACGAGGCGGACACTTGTCCGCCTTTTTTCTATGATATAATGACTTATAAAGTAAGTCATATGACTTACTTTATAAGTCAAGCTACTGTGAGATAAATATATGATCGAGGTAATTCTAGGTTCAAAAAATATGGAAAGAGTGATACTCTATGTTTATGCGCGTGAAGAAGGATATGCACGTGAGATAGCCCGTTTCTATGAGACAGATTTGCTGCCTATTCAGAAGCAATTGGATAAACTGGAGGCAGGTGGAGTTCTTGTAAGCCGTGAAGTGGGCAAGACTCGTCCGTACGTCTTCAATCCGCGCTATCCCTTTCTCAATGAATTGAAGGCTTTGTTGGGAAAAGCTTTCTTGTTTTTTCCTCAGGAAGAACAAGATAAGTTCATAATGAACAGACGAAGACCCAGAGCCCGAGGCAAAACATTATGAAGCATATCAAGAATATGAGCCAAACTAAACTTGCATAATCTTCCAGCTTTTTGATTTTCACAAAGCCGCGTCAAATTATATATAATCTTGGACCATAGACAATAGACCATGTTTATGGTCCATCGTCTATGGTCTATTATCAGGAGGAACCCATGCAATCCTTTGAACTCGCCCAATTAGTCTCCCAACGAGAAGCCACTAACAAACTCTACCTGGAATTCCTTAAAGTCCCCGACCTGAGCATGGGACTCTACGTCCTCCCCACAGGCGGCACGGATCCCCAGTCACCGCACACCGAGGATGAGGTCTATTACGTGGTGAGTGGACGGGCGAAGATCAAAGTTGCAGCTGAAGACCGCGCCGTGCAGGCAGGATCAATTGTCTATGTGGCGAAGAACGTGGCGCATCGCTTCCACTCGATTGAGGAAGAGCTGACGGTGCTCGTTTTCTTCGCGCCAGCGGAATATTCTTTAAAAGAGAAACAAACATGAATGCAAAAAGAGAACAAACAGGTCAAATTGAAGTGGGCTTTACATATCTTCGCCATTTGGGTCCAAAAATCGAACATGGCGCCGTCAGGCTTCGTTTTGATAGTTTTCAACCTTATTCCTTTTCATCGTCAGTAATCTGGGCTGGAAATGAAAACTTCGAAAAATACATACAAGCAGGTGTGGAAAGAGCCTTGATGGAAAAAACGGGTTCTCTTGAAAATACGAAAGTCGAAGTTATCGAAATAGAATTTGATGAAATAAATTCTACGCCGCATGGATTTCAATCCTCAGCATATGCTGCGACTTGCGCTGCACTTTTGGTCTAATTTCATTAAAAGGATTTTTATGCTCCAACTCAAAACCACTCCATTCCACGAACGGACATCGAAACTCTGTCAGCCTCAGAACTGGCGCAAGTGGGCGGGATATTTCGCCGCCGGCTCATACGAGCATTCTCTCGACCGTGAGTATTGGGCGATCCGCAATGCGGCAGCGCTGATCGATGTCTCGCCGTTGATCAAATACATCATCAAAGGCAAAGATGCGGCAGCGCTGTTGCACCGTGTTACCACGCGGGATATTCACAAAATGAAGGTGGGACAGGTCGCGTATACGGGCTGGTGCGACGAGGAAGGCAAGATGATCGATGATGGTACCGTCTCGCGCCTCGAAGAGACGGCATTCCGCCTGACCGCTGCAGAGCCGAATCTGCGCTGGCTGACGATGAACGCGGTCGGCATGAATGTGTCGATCACCGAAGTCACGGACGATGTGGCGGCGCTCAGTTTTCAGGGTCCCAATACAAGGAAAGTCCTCAACAAAGTTGTCGAGAAACAAGTTGACGAGTTGAAGTATTTCCGTCTGATGAAAAATAAGATCAAAGGAATCGATGTCACCATCTCGCGTACGGGCTATACGGGCGATCTCGGTTACGAAATTTGGATGGACGCCAAAGACACGCTCAAAATTTGGGATGAGCTAATGAATGCAGGCGCGGACTACGGCATTACACCAGTGGGCATCCTTGCCATGGACATGGCGCGCGTAGAAGCAGGTTTGTTCATGCTCGATGTGGATTACACGTCCACGAGCCACGCCTGGATTGAGCCGCAGAAGTCGTCGCCGTTCGAGTTGGGACTCGATTGGACGGTCGCGCTCGATAAGCCCGGATACTTCGTGGGGCGTAGAGCGTTAGAGCGTGAAAAGAAAGAAGGCTCATCGTGGAAGTTGATGGGACTCGAAGTGGATTGGGTGGGAATGGAGCGCATATTCAAGGATGTCCGCTTGCCACCGCAAATCCCTGGCATGGCGGTGCGTGGAAGTCTGCCGATCCTGGTCGGTAACGCACAAGTCGGATACGCATCCACGTCAACGTGGTCGCCGTTGTTGAAGAAGTACATCGCGCTCGCTCATTTGCAGAAGCCGTATTTTGAAGTCGGCACGGATGTGAGAATGGAAATCACGGTCGAACATCATCGTCAACACGCGCCTGCGAAGGTGGCTAAACTTCCTTTCTACGAACCCGAATGGAAGAAGAAATAACCAGTGTCATTGCGAGGAGCGAACGACAGTGAGCGACGAAGCAATCTCAAGTTTGATGGTTAGTTAAGATTGCTTCGCCACTTCATGGCTCGCAATGACACTTGAAAAGGAATTATTCATGACATCCAATCAATACGGCGCAATCATCATCGGCGGTGGGCAAGACCAGACGATGGACAACGGACGAGAGACCATAGTCCACGGTCAATGGTCCATCATCTCCTGGAGTCAACCTTATGTCAAATAGTTATGATGCAATCGTGATCGGTGGCGGTCATAATGGTTTGGTGGCAGCTGCTTATTTGGCAAGAGCAGGTAAAAAAGTAGTTGTCCTGGAGCGCAGACCTATCGTCGGCGGGGCGGCAGTGACGGAGGAGATCTTCCCCGGCTACAAGTTCACCGAGTTTTCGTACGTGGTGAGTCTCTTGCGCCCGGAGATCATCCGCGACCTGGAATTGCCCAGGCATGGGTTGAAAATTCTGCCTTTGCCTAGTACGTTCACTCCAATGGAAAACGGCGACTATCTAGCGGCGTGGGATGACCACGATCTAACTCGCCGCGAGATCTATCGTCACTCGCCCAAGGACGCGGAAGCCTACGACGAATATGCCCGCGTCATGGCGCGCGCGGCGAAGGCGATCAAGCCGATCATTAACCTCATCCCACCTGACCCATCCTCCCTATCCCTTCGTGATTTACTAGGCTTGCTCAAGGTCGGTCAATATGCGGCGTCGCTTTCTGAAAAAGAATTGTATGCAATCGCCAAACTTGCGACACAATCGTCGGCAGACCTGCTCGAAGAGTGGTTCGAAACCGACGCGTTGAAAGGGACAAAAGCTGCCAGTGGGATCATCGGTACGTTCCTCGGACCGCGCTCACCTGGCACGGCGTATGTTTTACTCCATCACTACATGGGCGAAATCGACGGTGCGTTCCGCGCCTGGGGTTTTGCCAAGAACGGCTCTGGCGGAGTCAGTGGCTCCATCTTGAACGCGGCGAAAGCGCTCGGTGCCGAGATCAGAGTGGACGCAAGCGTGAAGCAGGTCAACGTCAAGAGCGGACGCGCTGTGGGTGTCGTCCTTGAGAATGGCGATGAACTCCAATCCAAAGTCGTCATGTCCGCCGCCGACCCGAAGCGCACCTTCCTGCAATTCGTGGAACAGAAACATTTCCCCGATGAATTTGTCGCCTCGATCCAAAACTTCCGTACGCGCGGCTCGTCGGGCAAGGTCAACATCGCGTTGAGTAAACTGCCAAACTTCACCGCGCTGCCATACAAAGGCAACGGCGCGGATTCGGTGCTGCATCGCGGCGCGGTATCCATCAGCCCGAGCATCGATTACATCGAGCGCGCCTACGACGACGCCAAGTACGGGCAGATCTCAAAGCGCCCCTATCTCGACATGATCTTCCCATCCATGATCGACCCCGACATGGCGCCGCCGGGACAGCACGTCATGACCTGCTTCGTGCAATACGCGCCGTATGATATCGAAGGCGGCTGGAACGATGCGAAGCGAAACGGACTCGGCGAAGCGGTCATCTCGACCATCGAGGAGTACGCGCCGAACATCCGTCAATGCATCGTCGGCATGCAGGTCATCTCGCCGAAGGACATCGAACGCATCGCTGGCATCACGGGTGGCAACATCTTCCACGGCGAACTGTTATTGCACCAGATCTTCTTCCTGCGTCCGGCGCCGCAATGGGCAGACTTCCGCACCCCGCTCAAAGGCTATTACTTCGGCGCAAGTGGCGCGCACCCCGGTGGAGGAGTCATGGGCGCGGCGGGGATGTTGGCGGCGAAGGAAATGTTGAGGGATGGGTTTTAGAAAGCGGTGAGTGGAAAGTGGATGTACCCTCAACACTTCTCTCTAAGATGAGAGTTGATTCTGGTAAACTGACGTCATCTGATCTCAAAGTTTTCTGCTTGAAAGCAAGCATGATCTCGTGGTAATTGGAACGACATGTTCAAAGGAGATTCAATGAAAAAAACACCACAAGTTTTTCTTTCTTATGCATATGAAGATAGAGAAAAAGTGCTTGAGATTTCGAGAGATTTGGCAAAAGCAGGGTTTCAGCCATGGATGGATGTGCAGAATCTAAAACCTGGTCAAGCTTGGGATGTTGAAATTCGAAAGGCATTACGTGCATCTGATTTCATCATAATTTTCCTTTCGAAAAATTCAATAAGAAAAGAAGGATACCTGCAAAAGGAAATCAAATCTGCACTTGAACTTGCTGAGGACAAGCCCGAAAATACGATTTTTATTATTCCAGTGCGTTTAGATGATGTTGAGATTCCAGTTTATTTAGAACACATTCAATACCTTGATTTATCTACGCCTCATAGTTGGGAAAATTTGCTTAGAGCCCTGAAAGCAGGTGAACGACGCGCTCCAGAAGACTATAGACTCTTGAGAAAAAGTGTAAAAGGAGTCAAAACACCTAAAAAGCATATTTTTGTAGCAATGCCGTTTAATAACGACTTAGAAGACTGTTATTTCTATGGAATAAAAGTACCCATCCAAAATGCAGGCTTTGGCTGCGTTCGGGTTGATAAAAAATCATTTACAGGGGATGTTTTGGTACAGATAAAAAAAGATATAGATAGATCACCTGCTGTTGTTGCAGTACTGGATGGTGCAAATCCAAATGTTAGTTTAGAGGTTGGTTATGCTTGGGGTAGAGAAATACCCACAATCCTATTAATAAAGGATACAAGCCAATTACCATTTGATTTGAAGGGACAAAAATGTATTGTATATGAAAGCATTCGAGAGCTTGAAAAATCACTTGCAACTGAATTAAAAGAATTATTGAATAAAGGAATTATTGAGTGACTAGTCACTACGACACCATCATCATCGGCGCAGGTCACAACGGATTGGTTGCTGCCGCATATCTGGCGAAACGAGGCAAGAAAGTTTTGGTTCTCGAACGCCGCGCCATCGTCGGCGGTTCAGTGGTGACCGAATCCTTCGGCGACGGCTTCATTGTCGACTCGGTACAAACGGGTGGGACATTACGCCCTGACATCATCAAGGATTTGAAACTCGGTCTCGATACGAGTGGGACGAAGACCCACCCTACTCGACCAGCGTTTATTTCTTTACAATCCGATGGAAACCACCTGATCCTAGACGCCGAGTCGATCAAACGCTTCTCTGAAAAGGACGCGGCCCGTTGGGGGGAATTCCTCCGCTTTATGGATAAGGCGGCGAATATTCTGGATGTCGCTTATTTCACGATCATGCCGCGCTTGCCAAAGAATCTAAATATCCGCGAAGGTTATGGCTTGCTGGAGCTGGGTCTCGAACTGCGTCTCGCGGGCCGCAAGGACATGCTCAACTTCATCCGCGCCCTGCCGATGACCGCGCAGGAACTGGCAGAAGAATATTTTGAATCTGAAACTGTGAAAGCAGCAATCGCATCGGTTGCCATTCACGGTTCTACTCTGGGACCCATGTCTGCGGGGACGGGTTACACGTTGATTCATAACTGGATGAATCGCGGCGGACTGTCCCTCACCCCAACCCTTCTCCTTCAGGGAGAGGGGCAAGGGGTGATGGGAATTGGCGAGATTACATCTGTTTTGGCGAATGCCGTGAAATCCTTTGGCGGCGAAATTCGCACGGAGGCAGAAGTCGCGAGTATAAAAATTGAAAATCAAGCTGCGAAGGGCGTTGTGCTGTCAAACGGCGAAGAGATTTCCGCGAACAAAATTCTCTCGTCCGCGGATCCGAAGCACACCCTACTCAAACTCGTCGGCGCACAGGATTTGCCGCCTGAATTCGTCTGGCACACGCAATCCATCAAAATGCGCGGATCCGTGACGAAGGTTCACATATTGACAGATGGCCATCATGGAATTCCAAATGGAACTGTCGTCCTAGCCCCATCCATCAAATACCTCGAACGCGCCTACGATGCGGCAAAGTACGGTGAGATTTCCGAGGAACCTTATTTGGAAGTGACAACGGCGGGCAATACCATTTCCATCCATTTCCAGTTTGCGCCATATAAGTTGAAGAATAGCGATTGGAAAGTGGAACGTGAAAAGGTTGAGAAGATTGCGGTCAACACATTGGCGGAATACTTCCCTAATCTAAAATCTTCAATCAAAAATCAAAAATCCATCACGCCTCTTGACCTCGAACAAACATACGGTCTCACCGAAGGCGACATCAACCACGGTCAACTCATGCTCGACCAATTTCTGTTCATGCGTCCGATGCCAGGCTGGTCGAATCACAAGACGCCGATCGATAATTTATATCTCTGCGGAAGCGGAGTCCATGGCGGAGGGGGAGTCAGCGGCGCGGCAGGACGGAATGTGGTAAAGGTGTTGAAATAAACAAGAACATCCGATGCCTTGTTGACATCGGACGTTTTTGCTTCTTATTTAGCTGTCACGGTCTCTGATACACGCGCACGTAATCCACATACATGAATTGAGGAAAGACCGTTGTCGAATTGGGATAACCCGGCCATCCGCCGCCGACTGCGACGTTCATGATAATGAAGAAGGGATGATCAAAGATCCATGGTTCGGGAACGTCGGCGGGTGTCAATTTGAAATATTCCTGTTCGTCAAATAACCAGCGGATCTCATTCTCCTTCCACTCAATTGCGTATACATGGAAATCATTCTTGAGCGTATCGGCTGAAGTGATCAGATGTGATCCAATACCATTGCTGCCCGAATAGCCAGGCGCGTGGACCGTGGCATAGATGCGATCGGGTTCCCTTCCGATATGCTCCATAATATCGATCTCGCCGGATCCGGGCCAACCTTTTTCATTAATATTTTCTCCGAGCATCCAAAAGGCGGGCCAGATCCCCTGTCCGTAAGGTAGCTTCATACGTGCTTCAATTCGCCCGTATTGCCAGGCTTGCAGTCCCTGTGTTTTGATCCGTGCGGAGGAATACGGTTTCCCACTGAATGTGATGTCTTCCTCACGTGCTTCGATTACGAGCATACCGTCTTCGACACGCACATTTTCAGGGCGGTCGCTGTAATATTCCCACTCCTGATTTCCCCAGCCGTTGCCACCAATATCAAAGATCCAATTTTTCAAGTCAAGTTGCGAACCGTCGAACTCATCATGCCAGGCGATTTTCCAATCTGCGCGTTCCCAGATCGCCGTGGGTGTTGGCACAGGCGTAGGAACAGATGTTGGAGTTGGTTCGGGAGTTGTCATGATAGCGCAGCCGCCAAGGATGAAACTTATGCAAAGAAGGGTGTGGAGTTTTTTATACATTGAGCCCTTGAAATCGAGATGTACAGATTAAACATCCAAGATGCGGCACTGTCAAGCAAAAGACCTCGCATCAATACGAGCGAGGCCTTTGCTGTGGATCTTGTATGTTAGTCAACGGAATGGCGAGACAATATCGTGCCCGTTATTTATCGGCCAGTTTGATCGCCACTTCGATTTTCCATCTTGATTTGCGACGTTCGATCTTTGGATCAGTAAGGTAGGTTTCATAGCGACCGCTGAAATTGTCACCCTGTTCGGTGTCCCAGCGATCGAAGTCCATACCCTGGGCGCGCACCCACTCGATCAAGGCCCTGTTCGCTGAGATGCCGCCACCCGAATAAATAAGGCTCGCATACTGCCCTGCCGGAATCACATCGGCTTTGACGTTGCCTTTATCGGGGAGTGCTTTTCTAACGGGAACACAGAATGAGATGTCCATAAACCCGCGCATGTCGATGACGTGAAAGCGCAGGAAGGGCGGCCCCGATGGCTTGACCTTGTTCTCGTCCACCCAGGCGTTCAGCTCCTTGCTGATCCTGTCGAGCACTATGGGCATGCCTTTGAACGGTGCAATGGTTCGAATGCCCATGTAGACTTGTTTTGGACGTTTGTCTATTTTGGGATTGCCGATGGTTGTCATGTGGGCTCCTTCTCCGTTAGAAGAGCGTCCCGAAGGTTTGTGCTGAAGCAAGGCTCACCTGCTGAACCTTCGGGACGTTCTATGAATCAATTATTTATTTGAATAGCCAAACGATCTCCCACTTGGCATCGGGACCGGGTCCGGTGTACCAGACCTCGCGCGGCGGACCGTCTGTGGCATATCCGTTCTTCTGGATCCAGTCTGCGGCGGCATCGTAAGCGCCCAGCAATTCGGGGTAATGGCATTGTTCACCGGTGATGACAACGCACGCGGCTTTCCCACCTTCGAGTTGTTTGACTTCGATATCCGGGCGGCCCTCCACCTTCCCCTGCACCGCGAGACAGGTTTCGACAGGACCATCCTCCTGTTCGCTCACGGGACCGTGATAGACGCCGAACGGTGCCCCTTGTGTGCGCGCACCCTGATCGTTTGCGAGTGAGAAGAGCGCGCCGATGTCCTTTTCCTCCTGCTTGCCAAGACCATCTACGGTGTGACGACGGGTGATACTGATAATTTGCTGCGTGGGGATTTCCTTGACTTCCACTTCGAGATTCATTTTATTTGCCTCCGGTTTTAATTGTTTGGTAAATTGACGAGCCAGTTCCTTGATCTGCTCAAGCTGTCTCTTGCGCAGTTCCAAATGCTGATGCACCAGCAATTCAGCCTGCGCCTGGGAGACGGGCAGCACCGCGAGCACCCGCCGGATGGTGGCAAGCGGCATATCCATATCACGCATGTTCCGGATCATGCGCGCGCTTCGGAGTTGATCAACGCCATAGTAACGGTAGCCAGACTGCGGGTCGATGTGGAGCGGTTGTAAAATCCCCAGCTCATCATAGAGCCGCAACGCCTTGATCGACAGGCGGGTCATGTCCGCAAACGTCCCAATGGAAAACAGATCCTTTGGCTGGTCCATGTTGCCAGTATACAATCTCCCCATGGGGTAGAGTCAAGAGGTGAATCAAAACATCCGAAGTGCATCGGCTTCGGATGTTTGCTTTAGGAATGCTTTTGACGCAGTATCAAAAGCGATATCCCCTGGATTGCCAGTGCAACCGCAATGGCGGACAGGAACGATACTGCAATCCCTGCTTTTTCAATCAGCAGGCTCAATGTGATGAAAAATCCGGCAAAAGCAAACATGCCATACAACAGGCCGCGCAGAACATGCGCCGCTGCGGCGGGCCCCTGGTGACGATGAGCAAAGATGGTGAGAATCGTCACGTAAAGCGGAATGGTGGTGAGGAGTCCAGTTAAGCGTGAGCCGATGAACGATGCACTACCGGTCAACAAAAGGATAAAACTCGTGCCGATCAAAATCCGGGATGGAATGTCCCATCGTCCCGGTTGTTCGTCTCCTTCTTCAGCGACATCTTTCGGCATGAGACGCAAACCAAGCAGGATCGCCGCGCAAACGATCAGAAAAATGGGGATCAAGGGAAGCGTAAGGTTTTGTAGAAGCATGGTGCTCATCCCAAAAATAATAAAGCTTCCTGTGAGTGCAATATGCCAACGGAAGCGCGTTGCCAGCCACGCATAGGTGAGGGCATAGGATACGAGCGAAAGTCCGCCGCTGATCACACCCAGTGCCGCGTTTGCAGCGAAGCTGACATCATGGCTGAGCGCAACGAATAAAATCACAGGACCGGATGTCAATGGCATACCAACGATCCAGCCACTGACGGCGGGGCCCCATTTCCGACCGGCAAGACTGGCTGAACCGATGATGACCGG
>JBGPNQ010000132.1:0-12650 GCA_041487615.1 Anaerolineae bacterium | reverse complement strand
TCCTTTCTCAACAACTTTGAGCATCTCTTCAAAGCTTTCTCGTTGTACACCTGTGAGACGCTTGAAATCGCCGTCCTTTAGGTGTTCGATCGTTTCGTATCTCATGTGCCCATTATGGCACACTTATGCAAGAGGTCTAATCTTATAGCAACACCTTCAAATATTCATCCACCATCTTCTCAACATCAAAGGCAGATTCTGCCCGGTCGCGCGCCGAAGCTCGAAAGTGATTTTGATCATCCAAAACGTCCGTGGTCGCCTTCGCCAGTGCAGAAATATCTGGTTTTTGTAATTTCCACTCATCCGCGCCATACGGAGCCAATCGTCCCGCGTCTCCCTGGACGATTTCAGACAGCGAACCTGTATCGAATCCAACAACCGGCAGTCCGCATGCCAGTGCTTCGATCACCGAATTGGGACAGGGTGGATTTACTTCTGCGGAAAACAATGCATGCGATGAACGCATCAACCACGGAATATGCTCGCGCTGTACGGTATCCATGAATTGAATGCGAAAATTATTTTGAAAACCAAATTTATTTTTGGTGCGTGCATCCACGCGTCCCACGATCATCAACTCAATTTTGAGTTTTTTCGAAAGTGTATTCGCAAGCTCTACCGCATTAAAGATCCCATAATTTTGTCCACCGGCTAAACTTCCCTCCACGACCAATAAGCGATAATGCCCCGTTGGACGTTCATGTAAGCCATGCGGCGTATAACGATTCAGGTCCACGCCATTAAGGATCACAGATGAAGGGACACGCGCGGGCTTGTACCAATCCTCCCACCAACCCTTGATAAATTGACTCTGATAAATCACATGACCTGCCAGGCGTCTGCGGATGAATGACACATTTGCATTTCCATAAATTGCGCGGATTGTGTAGCGCGGTCCGGCCCAACGGACACGATGGATCCAGTTGATGCCATCGAGTCGTTGGACGATGCGCGTCCCGCGCCGCCGCGCTTTCCATAATGAGGCCAGATAGCGGGTCCCCGCGAGAACGAGAATAACATCCACCTCCTGCGAAATATCGCTGGTCACATCCATACCGCGCTCACGAAGTCCATTTTCAAATTTGAGTCGAAAGGATGTGACGCCACCAACTCCGTCCACGCGCGGGACAATGCAGATTCTAGGCATAGGGTAATTATACATATCATTGTCATTGCGAGGAGCGTTCGCTGCGACGACACCGCCCCGGTTGTTCGGTGCCGGGGAGCAATCTCCTCCATATAGATAAAACTACCCTGTGAGGAAAACTCAATTAACGTGAGATTGGTTCACCACTTCTTGGTTCGCAATGACAGGTCAATCGATTCTGTGGTTAAATTGAGATGGAGGACGATATGGCTCAACTTGATCCGGATTTTGTCGCTTTTCTGAAAGCGTATCCCAGCTATCCGACCACACACATTATTGACGATCTACGCTCCACGGAGTATGCGCGCCTTGATATTGGTGGGCACATTTATCTCGATTACACGGGCGGAGGTTTGTATGCCGAGTCACAATTGCGTCGACATAATAAACTGCTCACCGAACACGTCTTCGGCAACCCGCACTCGCTAAACCCAACATCGCTCGCCGCGACGCAACTGGTCGAACATGCGCGCGAATACGTGCTGAAGTTTTTCAATGCCGATCCCGATGAATATCTGACCATCTTCACCTCCAACGCGAGCGGCGCCCTTAAATTGGTCGGCGAGTCGTATCCATTTCCGAATGGGCGATATCTTCTGACATTTGACAATCACAATTCGGTAAACGGGATACGGGAATTCGCACACGCACGCGGTGCAATCGTGACGTACATACCGGTCGCGTTGCCCGACATGCGTGTGGACGCGTCGCAGCTCAGCCGCGAGTTATCCCAGCCTTCGAAGCAGGGACACAACCTCTTTGCCTATCCCGCGCAATCCAACTTCTCCTCTGTGCAACATCCACTGGATTGGATCGAAACAGCCCATGGACACGGCTGGGACGTTTTGCTCGACGCTGCTGCCTTCGTTCCCACCAGCAAACTGGATTTGAGCGTGGTCAACCCCGATTTTGTTCCCGTGTCATTTTATAAAATGTTCGGTTATCCCACAGGTTTGGGGGCATTGATCGCGCGCAAGCAGGCACTGACAAAATTACAGCGCCCATGGTTCGCCGGCGGAACGATCACCGTCGCATCTGTGCAGGGTGATAAATATTACATGGCCGATGGGGCATCCGCCTTTGAGGATGGGACGATCGATTATCTCAATATTCCCGCGGTTGAAATTGGACTCAAGCATATCGAGTCGATTGGCTATGATGTGATCCATGAACGAGTCTATTCTCTTACAGGCTGGCTGCTGGATAACTTGACTGAAATGAGACACAGCACTGGCGTGCCGTTGGTGCGCGTCTACGGTCCCACCAAAATGGTGGAACGCGGCGGGGCGGTGACGGTCAACTTCTATGACCAGGATAACAACGCCCTGGATCATCGCTTTATCGAAGGGCAGGCCAACGAAGTGGGAATCTCGTTACGGACAGGTTGTTTCTGTAACCCGGGTGCGGGCGAAATCGCGCTTGGCATCTCCCGCGTCGAACTGGATGTCTGCTTCACTCGCCCTGGTAATGAGGAACGCCTTACTGTGGATGATTTCCGCCATTGCATCGATGGTAAATCCTCAGGCGCGGTTAGAATCTCAGTGGGAATGGTCACAAATTTCAAGGATATTCAGGGTTTCCTGGCTTTTGCAAGAGGACTCCTTTCATAATATTACGAATGGAGAATAATATGTCGCAACCTCGCATGGATGATGACTTCCAGGATCGTATTCAGCGCATCCTCAATGAAAAGAAAAAGGAAGATTTGCGCGAACAATACGGTATGTCGTTCGAGGGTCACAGCGAGGAATTGTCGCCCCAGGCTGAAGGCGAATGGCTGGATACCATCACCGAGTTCGAGAGACAATTTGAAAATGTCAAACAGGTTTCAGTCTGCGAACGGATGGGAAACCCGGAAGTGAGGAAGTTGGCACATATACCGGATTCTGAATTGGCGGCTGAACTCGATCACATTTTTGAATTGCTCGATCAGAATAATATCGCAATTGATTTTCTGCATGAACAGGATGAGTACGAGATGTATCGTTTTATCACGGAAGAACTTTTGGATGAAATGACGGATGACATTCATGTTCCGGGCATGGTCAGTCACTTTATTTATGAAGAGTTTCATCCGAATGATGAAGACGATATCACTCAAGCCATTGATGAATTCCTTGATGCCTTATTCAAAGAGTAACTCAAAGACCATGAGAGCATGTTTTATTACACGGTCTCAAAAGAGAATATGCATGACACTGATGACAAACCTCTCAGCCTCGAGGAATTCAAAGCATTGGTAAATGATTTTTATGAAGCATATCCTGTTATCACCGAGCACTCTGCTGAAGTAAGAAATATTGTCATCGATGGCGATCGCTCATCTGCAGAGGTAAATATTGACTGGCGCGGCATTCCAAAAAACGAAAAGGCGACTGTCAAGCACGAGGGGCTTTCAAAATTCAGGTTGACTAGAAGCGTCTACGGCGGATGGGACATTATTCAGGCGAGTATCCCTGGGTGGCTTTTTCACAAGAAATAATGATAAAAGTTCATGGATATTCGAGGATTCACTGCCAGTTCTAACATAATTTTTACAAAAGGGACTTGACTCGCCTTCTATTCTGCGTATAATTATTCTGTTGGATATAAAAAACGAGCAAAAACACCGCAAGCGCTTGAGAGAAACTCTCGAAGCGCTTGCCTTTGTTTGTCTCTGGTACTAGCGAATTACATACCACAGGCAGGCTCGAAATATTCGTATTTTGTGCTTGTTGGCACATATCTTCTTGAGGAGATGACCCAGTGGAAACCAAGGGACTGACCGCACTCCGTATTAGCCTCGCCTCTCCCAGCACCATCATGTCGTGGTCGTATGGGGAGGTGCTCAAACCTGAAACCATCAACTATCGTCGCTTGCGCCCTGAGAAGGACGGATTATTCTGTGAAGCCATTTTTGGGCCGCAACGTGACTGGCAATGTTATTGCGGAAAGTACAAGAACCCCCGCTATAAAGGAATCATCTGCGATAAGTGTGGTGTGGAAGTAACCCGCGCCGCGGTGCGCCGCGAACGCATGGGACATATCACACTGGCAACCCCGGTTGCCCACATCTGGTATACGCGCCGCATCCCATCCTATTTGGGAATGCTGCTCGATATCTCGCGCCGCAACCTTGACCGCGTTCTCTATTTCGCCCAGTACATTGTCACCTACGTGGATGAAGAAGCCCGTAACAAGGCGCTTAAGCGAATCGAGGATGAAATCTCCGTTTCCGAGCGTGAGCAGGCTGCCAACGTCAACTCGAAGATCGCGGAGATCAAGACCAAACGCGATCATACGTTGAACGATATCAAACAGAAAACTTCCAGTCTTGAGCAGGGTTACGACGAAGCCATTGCCGAAAAGCTTGATCCTGTCATCAAGGAAGGACAGAAGCTCGAGAAATTGCTTCAAGGTCAAATGGGTGAAGCTGCCAAGAAGGCAGTCATCTTTGAATTGACGGATGAAAAAATTCTCGATGCGGGCGATAAAGTTGCGGCCAAGCATCTGACCCAGGTGCAGAAGATCGTTCAGAAGAATCTCGAAACGATCGAAGGCGAGATGAAGGACCAGCGCGCCCGCGAGCTCGAAGAACTCAAGATGGAATTGGGACGCGTCAAAGCGGATGCCGACATGCAAATGGAAGCGCTCCGCTCCCAGCTCGAGGATCAGACGTCCGCTTCCTCGAACCAGTCATCTCGAATGCGCGATGAACTGATGGAATTGCGCCCCTTTATCTTCATCAGTGAAATTCGTTATCGTGAACTCAAGCAGCGTTGGGGACAGGTCTTCCGCGCGGATATGGGTGCTGAGGCCTTTTACGATATCCTCGAGCGCCTCGATCTCGACAAACTTTCTGTGGAACTCTGGCATGAGGTACGCACTACCAAGTCCAAGCAGAAACGCAAAAAGGCGACAACCCGCTTGAAAGTGGTGGAAGCCTTCCGTCGTTCAGGCAATCGCCCCGAATGGATGATCCTGACCGTGCTGCCTGTGATCCCGCCCGATCTGCGCCCGATGGTGCAGTTGGATGGTGGACGCTTCGCGACCTCCGATCTCAACGATCTGTATCGCCGCGTGATCAACCGCAACAACCGCCTGAAGCGACTGCTCGAACTCGGCGCGCCGGATGTCATTATCCGCAACGAGAAGCGCATGTTGCAGGAAGCGGTCGACAGTCTGATTGACAACAGCCAGCGCGGCAAGGCTCTTTCCCGCCGTGGACGACGCGAACTCAAGTCCCTGAGCGATATGCTCAAAGGCAAGAAGGGACGCTTCCGCCGTAACCTGCTCGGCAAGCGCGTGGACTACTCCGGTCGTTCGGTGATCGTGGTGGGCCCCCAATTGAAACTCTATCAGTGCGGTCTGCCCAAGAGCATGGCTCTTGAGCTGTACCGTCCGTTCGTGATCGCACGCCTCGTGCAGAATAACTACGCTGCCAACGTGAAGGGAGCGCGCCGTTTGATCGAGCGCAACCGCCCCGAAGTATGGGAAGCGTTGGAAGGCGTGATCGGTGAGCGTCCTGTTCTCTTGAATCGTGCTCCTACACTTCACCGCTTGGGCATCCAGGCATTTGAACCACTCCTGATCGAGGGTTCTGCGATCCAACTGCATCCGCTTGTTACCACCGCTTTCAACGCGGATTTCGATGGAGACCAAATGGCCGTCCATGTTCCGCTTTCACAGAAAGCAGTCAAGGAAGCGCGCGAACTGATGCTTGCTTCCAAGAACCTGCTCAAGCCTGCTGACGGTGAGCCGATCATTTCTCCATCGAAGGATATGGTACTTGGCGTTTACTATCTCACCATGAAGCAAAAGGCTGCCCACAAAGGTGATGGGCGTGCCTTTGCCGATATGGATGAAGTCGATATGGCATACAGCCTGGATCAGCTGGAGGTCCACTCCGAGATCAAGCTGCTTGCAATGAGTTGGTATGACGATAAGGGTGATCGCCTGTCCGAACCTGTAACGCGCATTATCGATACAACCGTGGGACGTGTACTCTTCAATCGCATCCTGCCTACCGAAGTCCAGTTCGTCAACGAAAAGCTGGACAAAGGTGGCGTGAAGGATCTGATCGCCGAAGTATACGAAATTTGCGGTCAGGAAAAGACCACCGACGTTGCCGATAAGGTCAAATCGCTCGGTTTTGAGTACGCGATGAAATCCGGTACCACACTTGCGGTTGCCGATATTTCCATCCCGCCGGAACGCAAGGGCATTATCGAAGAGGCCCTCAAGCAGGTGGAGGTGGTTCAACGCGATTTCCGCCGCGGTCTTCTGACCGAGCAGGAAAAGAACGAACGCGAGATCGAGATCTGGCAGGAAACCACAGAGCGCGTGGGGGCTGCTGTCAAGAAGCACATGGATCCGGATGGCAACCTCTCCACGATGGCTTCCTCCGGCGCAACCAAAGGTGGTTTCTCGACCATTTCGCAGCTGGCCGGCATGCGCGGACTCATGGCCGATCCTTCCGGACGTATCATTCCGATGCCGATCCGCTCCAACTTCCGCGAAGGACTCACTGCGCAGGAATACTTCATCTCGACGCACGGAGCTCGTAAGGGTCTGGCAGATACAGCTCTGCGTACAGCAGACGCCGGTTATCTCACCCGCCGTCTCGTGGATATTGCGCAGGACATCATCATCAACGAACATGACTGTGGCACGCACGATGGCGTGTACATCCGCCGCAAAGACGATGTTGCCGGTCAATCGATGAGCAATCGTCTTTACAGCCGCCTGCTCGCGGAAAATGTACTCGACCCGAAGACCGGTGAAGTGCTCGGTGAATATAACGATGTGATCAACCAGGAGATGGCGCGCAGAATCGCCGCTTCCGGTATTGCAGAAGTCAAGGTGCGCTCGGCAATGACCTGTGAATTGCAACATGGCATTTGTGCCAAGTGCTACGGTCTCGATCTGGGACGCGGCACCATGGTGGAACTCGGTTCCGCAGTCGGTATCGTGGCTGCCCAATCCATCGGTGAGCCTGGCACGCAGTTGACTCTGCGCACCTTCCACACAGGTGGTGTTGCGGCCGGTGGCGCAGACATTACAACGGGTCTGCCCCGCGTGGAGGAACTCTTCGAAGCACGCAAGCAGCCGAAAGGTGAAGCCGTTGTCGCCGAGATCAGTGGAACACTGCGCGTGGACCAATCTGAAAAATATGCCGATCTGCGTGAAGTGACCATCGAACACAGCGAACTGGTTAGCGATGAATACAGCATCCCCGATGAATGGAAGTTTGCGGTCAAGGATGAGGCGGAGGTCAAGGCCGGTGATGTGCTGGCCACATTGGACGACGCGAAGATCGTCGCCCAACACGGTGGGCGCGTCCGCGTGGGGAAGAAGGAGCGCAAGGTTGTCGTCTCCTACGATCAAAAGGAATCCACGACTTACGATATCCCGACCACTTCACGTTTGCTCGTCAAGAACAACGAAAAAGTGGAGGCCGGTCAGCCGCTCACAGAAGGCTCACTCAACCCGCACCGCGTATTGAAAATTCAGGGACGTGAGGCCTGCCAGATGTACCTCATGACCGAAGTGCAGAAGGTGTACCGCTCACAGGGTCAGAACATCCACGACAAGCACTTTGAGGTCATCATCCGCAAGATGCTGAGCAAGGTTCAGGTCACCCGCCCCGGCGATACCAAGTTCCTGCCCGGCGATCCGGTGGACAGACTCGAACTTCGCAAGCTCAACGAACAACTGCTGGCCGACGGCAAACAGCCTGCCAAGTTCTCGGAAGTGTTGCTGGGTGTCACCAAGGCATCGCTCAGCACCGACTCGTTCCTTTCGGCTTCATCCTTCCAACACACCATCAAGGTACTGGCGGGCGCGGCGATTGGTTCCACAACCGATCCGTTGTTTGGTCTGAAGGAAAACGTGATCATCGGTAAACTCATTCCGGCGGGCACGGGCTTTATCCACGGACGCTTCGCCAATGAAAGCAGCGATGGCAGTTCCTCGCAGTGGACGGAAATCTCCGACACCACGGCAGCAGACGATTAATCAATCAAGGGCGACCCAACGGTCGCCCTTTTGATTTAAGGATGTGTCGTTGCGAGGAGGGCGTTTTTCCCGACGAAGCAATCTCCGATTAAATGGCGAAGGGTCATCGACTGTCTGGCTCCGTTAAACGGGAGATTGCTCCCCGGCACCGACCAATGATTTGCTTAGCAAATCAGGCGGTGTCGGGCTTCGCCCTCGCAACGACATATGATCTTTTTCAGATGTGGATAAAATAGACATATGCCATACAGCCGTATTTCAAAAAAACCGGAGGGACAACCCACACGAGGGAAGACCGCTTCGAATCGACTCCGTCGCGTCGACAACTTCATCCTGCTCTATGAGCCATCGCTTCTCACGCGGAGCGATGGGCTGTTCGTTGACCTGGGCTACGGCTCTGACGCGCGTACCACCCTCGAAAGCGCCTCGCGTTTCCGGCGCGTGAATCCTGACCTCAAAATTCTCGGCGTGGAAATCGACAGGGAACGCGTGGACAACGCGCTTCCCTTTGCAGATGAAAAGACATTCTTCCGCCTGGGTGGATTCAACCTGCCGTTGAAGGAAAACGAACACGTCCGCCTGATCCGCGCGTTCAATGTGCTCCGTCAATATGAAGAAAAGGATTTCGCTCCTGCTTATGAACGACTTGCACAATATGTTCTGCCGAGTGGATTAATGATCGAGGGGACATCCAATCCGTTTGGCAGTATTTGGTGCGCGAATGTAGCACGGAAAGAAGAAAGAGGAAAGAATGAAGGCTGGAGATTCGAAGCATTGGTATTCAGCACGAATTTTCGTACAGGGTTTGACGTGCAGGAATTTCAAACCATTCTGCCTAAAAATCTCATCCATCACGTGGTAAAAGATGAACCCATTTTTGATTTCTTCGAAGCGTGGAAACAGTCCGCGGCGGAGACGGCTGCGCTGAAAACCTATGGAGCCAGGCAATGGTTTGTCGCCGCAGCACAGCGACTGGTGCAGCGCGGCTACGCGGTTGAGTCTCAGCGCAAATGGCTGACCAAGGGATTCCTGATCTGGAAATTGGATTAAACCGCTTTTGCCACGGAGAACACAGAGTGCTTTGAGTTTTTTCTCAGAGACCCCAATGTGCCAATTAATGCCAGCCAAAACTTTTGCACCGCAAAGTCGCAAAGAAAACCCCTAAAACCCTTCCGACCTTCGCGGTAGCGATTGACGATCCTGGCGCTTTCAGAAGGCCGTGGTAACCTGAATAAAAGACTATGCAAGAGGCTGGATTTGTGGGAACATTTCGTGGAAAGCAATCGTCCACAGCATGAGGGGAATTTTATGATTTCATAAGTTATCGCATCGTTTACCGGAAGGAGGAAAACATGCCAAAACTCAATCCGATCCTTTTATCGGTTATTGTCTTATTGCTGGCATCCCTTGCCTGTGCGGTACCGAACATCCAGGTCAGGCCCGATCAAAGTTTGATGGACACGGCTGTCGCGCAGACGATCGTTGCCGGGCTGACACAGCTGGCTCCATCGCTTGTGCCGATTGGGTCGGTGTCCGGGACGCCATCCTTCACATTTACGCCGGAAGCACCCACGTTCACGCCCACAGCGACGCTCACACCATCGCCTGTCTATACTTCAACGCCGTTGACCCCGCAGATCAGCGTATCGGTGGCCACAAACTGTCGCGTGGGGCCGGGCAAGGTCTACGACCGGGTCGGCGCGCTTCTGGTCGGTGAAGTCGCCGAGGTGGTGGGACGTGACCCGATCGGGAATTACTGGTACATCCGCAACCCGGATTCAAACTCGGGATTTTGCTGGCTATGGGGCCAATACGCCACATTGAGCGGCAATACATCCGTTTTGCCGGTATTCACGCCTCCGCCCACACCCACTCCGATGCCTGACTTTGAAGCATCCTTCAGCGGCTCGGATACCTGTGCCGGCGGCTGGTGGGTGGATATCCGTTTCGAAAATACAGGTGGAACCAATTTCAAGTCTGTTTCCATGACGGTCAGGGATACTGTGACAGACGCGGTCCAATCGTTGTATAGCGATGGCTTCACCAGCAAGGATGGCTGTCTCAGTGCAGTGACAAGGGATAATTTGCCACCCGGCGAGAAGCGGACGATCAGTTCTCCGGCCTTTGCCTATGATCCATCAGGACATAAACTTCGTGCCACGATTACGCTCTGCTCCAACACTGCGCAGAGCGGAACGTGTGTTACCAAAGTAATAACTTTCACACCATAAAGCAAACAGGGCAGACTCAAGAGCCTGCCCTGTTTTATTTCTGCGTCCATTTACTTGACGTTGTTTCCCCTTGCTCGTAAGATACATCAACACAATTGAAAACTGTACATGAAGGAAACCATGCGCACCGAAGGACAAATGCTGGACCTGATCCTCGAAACTGCCAGATCCGATGAGCGAATACGGGCGGTGATCATGAATGGGTCACGGACGAATCCCAACGCCCCGCGTGACCCGTTCCAGGATTTTGACATCGTTTATATTGTCATGGATGTCGATCCCTTCAAATATGATTTCGAATGGATCAAACGCTTCGGGGAAATGATGATCCTGCAAATGCCGGAGGATATGCAGGACCCTCCTCCAGACAATCAGGGATATTTTGTCTATCTGATGCAGTTCATGGATGGCAACCGGATCGATTTAAGCATCTTTACATTGTCTCAGTGGAAAGCACAAGGCACAGACAGCCTAAGCCTGTTACTCCTGGATAAAGATGCAGTGATCGAACCTTTTCCACCCGCCAGTGAAGCGGACTATCTTCCCAAGCCGCCGACTGCCAAGGCCTTCGCAGATTGCTGCAACGAATTCTGGTGGGTCTCTCCGTATGTTGCCAAGGGACTGTGGAGACGCGAAATCCTGTATGCCAAACATATGATGGATGAGGTGGTCCGGGAACAGCTGATGAAAATGCTGACATGGCATATCGGCATGAGGACAGACTTCTCGATCAGTCCCGGTAAGATGGGCAAATATTTTCAAAAGTATCTTGAGCCGGAACTGTGGGACATACTGCAAGAGACCTTTGCGGATGCGGGCTACGAGAATACATGGGACGCACTATTTGCGATGCGCGAGCTGTTTCGAAAAGCAGCGGTTCCCATTGCAGAGCATTTTGGCCATGAGTATCCTTTTGACGACGACAGGAGAGTCACTGCCTATCTGGAACACATACGGGTTCTTCCTGGCAATGCGAAGGAAATCCATTCCTGACCGCGCCCTCGTGAAAGGATGATTGCGTTCAAACCAATTCGTGGAGGAGTCAACATGCGCACAACTTTTCTCCAACTCTTTTGTCTGCTGACGCTGGGGATGCTGGCGCTCGCGGCCTGCAACCTGCCAACCAACAGGATAAGCACTGCAGCTCCGACCGACATGCAGCAGCCCGTGGAAACTTCCACAGGGACGCAAACTGCACAGGTGGAAATCGTCCCTTCAGACACACCGGCTGTGACAGCCACGGAAACGCAAACTCCGGAACCCAGCGCGACCTTTACCCCCGAACCTACCATGGCTGAGGTGGTGCGTGAGTCCAACTGTCGCGTCGGGCCTGGTGCGCTGTATGATCTGGTGGCCAAGTATCAGGTAGGGCAGAAGCTCGAAGTGGTCGCCAAAGATTTGGGGAATACCTATTGGTTTGTCAAAAATCCTGAAAAGCCTGAAGAGGAATGTTATATCCTGGCGCAGAACGTCACCATCAACGGGGATACAGCGGCCCTGCCAAAATTCACACCGCAGCCTTCGCCGACAGCAATGCCGTATTACAACGTTGCATTTAAAAAGCTCGATACCTGCGCAGGTGTTGACTTCGCCCTGTTCACCATCGAGAATGTCGGCAGCGTTCCATTCCGTTCGGTCTATATTAAAGTAACAGGCACCAAAGGCGATTCTGTTGAGCAGGTGCTTAACGCCTTTGACCTGAAGGTGCGCTGTGTCCTCGCCAAAAATATAGCTCCGTTGGACCCCGGCGCGAGCGGTTACATATACAGTCCACCGATCACGTGGGCAGGGCATTCCGTTTTTCGAGCTGTCATCATGGCTTGCACCGAAAAAAACCTGAAGGGGACATGTGTCACACAAACCGTAGACGTGAAAGGTGCATAATTGGTGACGTCCATCGCGATTCGAATCCTGCTAGCGGGCGAGGACGCGAAGAGGCTGAGGATGTGACGATCATGTTTGCATCGATCTGCAGAATGATAGCCCAATGTCATCCTGAGCGCAGCGAAGGATCTCGCTCTGCCACCAAAATTTAGTCTGAAGAAGGAGATTCTTCGCTCCTTACAGTCGCTCAGAATGACATAAACTCTTTATGCCACTTGACGCATCTCCTGTTTCCCCGTAAGATTATTCCCTAAATATAGAACATACATTCACTCAATGAAGCTTTGCCGCGAAGATTCCCGTTTCACCGCTGGGGAACCTGCCTTTACTTTTCATCTTCGCGTACCTGATCTCTCCGCGGTCAAAGGATTCCTTGGTGGAAAAAAGGATTT
>JBGPNQ010000131.1:0-12688 GCA_041487615.1 Anaerolineae bacterium | reverse complement strand
TAAATAGAATATAGCATTAATATTTTGTAGAGTCAATAACGAAATTCCTGGGGCGTCGCTAACATGACGGTTGCTGAATGGGTACACAGGGATGGACAGCGGATGAACCTGGCTAGTTTTATACGAAGGAGCGTAAGAACCTGCGAGCTTGAAGCCTGTCGGATGCTCGCTGGATCTGGATTCAACTAGTTTTGGCCTGCCTTACGGAAAAAAGATAACCTCACCAATGGCTCAAACTCACTTATTGCATCTGTGCCACTGCCTCGACACCTTTGTTGTTGACTTTATTAAATATTAATGCTATAGTCTATTTAACCGCTTATATAAGCGGTTAAATAGACTATAGTTGATATCTTCTCCCTCTCGTCCATAGATAAATACTGCAAGGTGCAAGCATTCATTATGAAAAAGGCTGTCATACTTGGTGAGCGGCAGGTCGGTCTGATCGAGGTACCTGAACCTAAGCCGATCAAAGACTGGGTCGTGGTCAAAGTTGAAGCGTCCGCGCTCTGTACGGAATACAAATCTTACCTGGTTGGGCGCGAATTGCAATTGGGGGGCCATGAAGGCGTGGGAGAGGTCGTAGCAGTAGCACAACCGGGCTCAGTGGAGATAGGCGATCGGGTGGTAATCCTACCCCAATTACCATGCGGGAAATGTGCCTTGTGCCTGGCCGGTGATTATGTTTACTGCGAGAATAGCTATGACTTTGAGAAATTCTTTGGAAATAAAAACGGTCTTGGAACTTTCAGCCAATTTGTTTTAAAGCCTGATTGGCTTTTGCCTTCGATACCAGATAACGTGTCATACGAGCACGCGACCATGGCGATCGATGGTATTGGCGCTTCATTCGGTGCATTCCAGTCCATTGATATCAACAGCTTTGATATCCTATTGGTAACCGGCCTCGGTCCGGTGGGACTGGGGGCGGTAGTGAACGCGCGTTTCCGAGGAACACGTGTCATCGGGGTAGAACCGGTGCCTTGGCGACGAGAACGTGCGCTCCAACTGGGAGCCGATGTTGTTTTCGATCCCGGCGAGCCAGATCTGGTCGAGAAAATTCGCGCGTTGACTGATGGAAGAGGGGTAACTTGTTCTCTGGATTGCTCGGGTAAGGTGCAATCACAACGGCTTTGCATCGATGCGACGCGGCGCAGGGGCCGGGTTGCCTTTGTGGGTGAGACCAATGACGAACTAGCCATCCGGATCAGCCCCGACATGATCCGTAAAGGTTTGACGCTGGTAGGCTCCTGGTTATACAACATGGCGGATTATCCCAAAGTAATGCAAGTCATCCAGAAATCGCCTTTGATCGACCTGCTTATCAGCCACGTAATGCCGATGAGCCAGATACAGGAGGGGTTTGAGCTATTAGCCAGCGGTCAATGCGCAAAAGTTGTAGTTAATCCGTGGAGATAACCTAAGAAAAAAATGAGCCATTTTATACTTTCCTGTACCACGAGTACGACAAGTATTCCTGGAAGAGATAACATATCGGAGTGTTTTCTCCTCGCGCCCAAAGCCGGGTACAAGGCCTGGGGTGCCCAAAGCCCGCTATTTTGGTGGCCTGGGATGACACGCTGGGTCAACATCGATCTCATTATTCAATGTGCCAGAGACGCTGGTCTGGAGCACTGCACCGAAGTGTACGGGGCCGCCTTTCCAACTGGCTCGGTTGCTGAGGCACAGGCAGCGGCCGGTTACAGAGCGCAACTTTTTGAGGTGGCGGTAAATATGGAAAGCCCACTTGTCGTCATCACTGGACGACCGCGAACAGACAAGGGCCTTGAGCCCACCATCGCCGGGATTAAAGCGCTGATGCCGCTGATCGAGAACAAGCCCATCAGATTGGCCCTGGAGCCGCACTTCGGTTCACAGATCCAGTTTATCGAGGATTATGAAGCCATCTTCGAACAGATTAAGTCGCCACAGGTGGGTATCACCCTCGACTCCGGGCATTTCCATTCGGCTGGTGTCGATTGGAAACGTTTGATCCATCGTTATCCCGAGCGGATCTACAACTTTCACGTAAAGGATCATGTGGGGACGCAATCGGTTCCCATAGGGGCTGGAGAGATCGATTTGCGTGGCTATATTGAGGAATTGCATGCGATCGGATATGAAGGTGCCCTTGCAGTCGAGCTTGAGGTGATTGATCCGGAAAACCTGCCGCGCTACTGCGCAGACGCCTTCGTTTATCTGCGTGACCTGGTGAAGGATGTTACCGGAGAGTTCCCTGATTAAGGCGTTCCCAACTGGATCTCACCTCCGATGGCTGATCAGTTTGCAGGAACAAGCAGCGGTGATATTCAATTCATGTTGACGAGTACCGCAGAGTCCATACACAGGAGAGTGTAGAATGCCAACCCTCACATCAAATGGAATCAGGATTCATTACGAAGAACGGGGAAGCGGTGATCCCCTGATCCTGATTATGGGTCTTGGGGCCCCTGGGAGTCTTTGGAAGGATCATGGCGCTGCTTACGAGAAGTATTTCCGCTGCATTCTCATGGATAATCGGGGCGCAGGGGAATCTGATCGACCACTCGGTCCGTATACTACCAGAACGATGGCGGACGACACGGCTGGTTTGATGACGGCGTTGGGAATCGAAAATGCCAGGATCGCTGGCATCTCAATGGGCAGCGCCATCGCCCAGGAACTGGCGCTCTCGTATCCGAAAAAGGTTCGCAGTCTGGTTCTTGTCAGCTCTTGGTCGCGCTGCGACCGGTACACCCAGACTGTTTTTGAACATTTTAAGAAGATGCGAGAACTTGCCTCACCTGCCGATTTTACCCAACTCCTTCAGTTGTGGATCGCCTCGGCCCCTTATTACGAAGAGCATTTTGATAATATGGTGGGGGACCAGACCATTGCTCACGAAGACTATATGGCAGTGGATGCATTTCAGGCCCAAAGTGATGCCTGCATTATGCATGATACTTTCGACCGGCTTGACAAGATAACTGCCTCGACTCTTCTTACAGTCGGAGAGGCAGATATCTTTACTCCCCTGCGCCTGACAGTCGCAATGCACGAGAGGATGCCTGATTCCAAGATGATCGTTTTCAAAGGACTGGGACATATCCACCATTGGGAGGACCTCGAGCGTTTCAATAATGTAACCATGCAATTCTTGTTAGAGAATTGATCAACCGAGGATTCAACCATGGACAGACCTAAATTATCGTTGGGAAGTTGGGCATTCACCTTCGGACCATTTTCGAATGACCCCTGGCCTTTTTCACGCGTACTCAAGTTCATTGCTGAGGCGGGTTATGACGGTGTAGAAATCAATGGATTCCGCCCTCATCCTCATCCGGACGACTACGATACAGCCGCGAAATGTAAAGATCTGCTGAGCGAGATTGAGGGATATGGGCTGGGTATTTCCGGGTATGCCCCGCCTTTCGGGAATACACCGCCCGCGGTGGTTGATTCCGAAACATATCTAGAAGCTTTTCGCAAGAGTCTGATATTTTGTGAAAATTGTGAGATCGGCACGCTGCGTATCGATACGGTCAGCCCACCGGAAGCTCTGCCTCCTGCTGAATATGAGGCGCGGTTCAAATGTCTTACCACAACATGGCATCTGGCGGCCAAAGAAGCGGCCAAGATGGGCGTACTGGTGGTCTGGGAGTTCGAACCCGGTTTTTGGCTCAACAAACCCTCAGAGGTGAGGCGTGTTGTTGAAGCAGTTGACCATGAGAATTTTAAGCTGCTGTTCGATACCAGCCACGCTTATATGGGTGCAGTGATCGGGGCAAGGCAGACAGGAAAAAAGGAATTACTCAATGGGGGTGTAGCAGAATATGGTCGATCCCTCGGTACAATGATCGGCCACTTCCATTTGATCGATTCTGACGGCTCTCTTCATAACAATGAGACCAGCACCCATGCGGCCTTTGGAGAGGGAAAGATCGACTTTACGAATGTCCTTGTGTCCATGAAGCCGGTAATCAGTCAATTGTCCTGGTGGTGTGTAGACTTTTGTTTCAACCCGCAAACCCCAACTGCCGGCAAGGATGCGGTTCCCTTCGTGAGGCAGTTAATGGAGGAGGTGCTCAGATGAGCCAGATCAAGTTCGGCTGCCAATTCTATACATGGCAAATGTCTGGAGATCTCTATGCGGGCAAGCTGCCTGAAATTTTGAACATAGTGAAACCGGCAGGTTTTGCCGGGATCGAATCGGAACCCTTGATGTTGGGACCCTATTATGATGATCCTTCGACGTTGAAAGATATCCTTGCTCAATTCAACTTGCACCTTGGTGCGATCGCCTTTGTCTGCGATTGGGCTAATCCTGATGAGACCGAACAAGAAAGAACAGAAGCTGAAAGAGTGTTTCGGTATGCCAAGTCATTTCCTGAGACGCACCTGGTCCTCGTCCAAATGCCAGGACAAGACCGTTCCAATCTGCGGCAGCGACAGGAGAACCTCATCTCATGTGTCAACGCCGTCGCTGCTCGAGCAGTCGACCAGGGCCTTAGCTGTTCATACCATCCTAATTCACCAGATGGATCTGTGATTCGTATCGAGGATGACTATAAAATTTTGTTGGATGCATTGGACAGTAGCGTGGTGGGATTTGCTCCCGATACCGGGCATATCGCCAGGGGCGGCATGGATGTCGTTAAAATCCTCAAAACGTATAGGCCTCTGATCAAGCACGTTCACTTCAAAGACATAACCACATCAGGTGGCTGGACCGCGATGGGCGCCGGCATCATCGATTTTCCCGGCATCGTGACAATGCTGAGGGATACTGGCTTCGCCGGCTGGATTATGATCGAGGAGGAATCACCCGAGGCTGAAGTAGATCCAAACACAGCCACGACTAAGAATGGAGAATACCTCCGACGATCGTTGCTTCCTATCGTTTAGAAATCTCCTAAAACTTTTTCGAATACGCTACAAGAATGATTGGAGGCTGAGTAAGAAATGACGGAAACTTTTCGTCCTCTTCAGGATCACCGGGTGAGATTGCTTCCGGGTCTTTTCAAGAAACGCTTCGATATCAACCGTCGTTACGTATTTTCACTCCAAACCCAAAACCTGCTGCAAAACCATTACATGGAGGCCGGCTTGTGGGCGCCTATCGGAAAACCGGAGGATGCCCATTGGGGATGGGAATCACCTACCTGCCAGATCCGTGGGGAATTCCTGGGGCACTGGTTATCTGCGGCTGCTCATGTTTATGCCAGCACCGGAGATATGGAGATTAAAACAAAAGCCGATATTATTGTGTCGGAGGTGGCACGCTGCCAGCAAGAGAACGGCGGAGAATGGGCGGGGCCGATCCCGGAGAAATATCTGGAGTGGTTGGCACGCGGAAAAAAAATTTGGGCACCTCATTGCACTGTTCACAGGAATATGATGGGGCTGTTCGACATGTATGCCTGGGCAGGCAACCAACAGGCTTTGGATATCCTGGTCAGGTGGGCACGCTGGTTCAGCCGGTGGAGCTCACAGTTCACGCGGGAGCAGTTCGATGACATGTTAGACGTTGAAACAGGCGGGATGCTGGAAGTGTGGGCGGACCTCTATAGTGTCACCGGGGACAAGGAACATTATGATCTGATCGACCGCTATGACCGCCCGCGTTTGTTTAATCCGCTCCTCGCCGGCGAAGACCCACTTACGAACATGCATGCCAACACCACCATACCTGAGATCCTTGGGGCAGCACGTGCCTGGGAGGTGACCGGGGAAGACCGCTGGCGGGATATCGTTGAAGCCTACTGGCGCTGCGCAGTAGTCGATCGAGGATACTACTGCACAGGCGGGCAGACTAACGGTGAATTCTGGACACCGCCTCGACAGCTTTCCACGCGCCTGGGAGATAAGACTCAGGAACACTGCACTGTCTACCATATGATGCGGCTGGCAGATTATCTGCTGCGTTGGACAGGTGATGCATCCTACGATGATTATTGGGAGAGGAATCTTTATAACGGGAGCCTTGCCCAGCAGCACCCGGAAACTGGGATGGTTACGTACTTTTTGCCCTTGCGTTCTGGCTCCGTCAAGAAATGGGGAACACCGACAGATGATTTTTGGTGCTGCCAGGGTACGCTAATCCAGGCGCATACGATCTATCCGAACCATATTTTTTATGAAGAGGGAAATGACCTGGTCCTTTCACAATATATTCCCTGCCAGCTTGACTGGAACAAAAATGGCAAGAGCGTAAGCCTCATGCTTTCGGAGGACACTCATCCGGAAGCCCATCGCAGACCCGGCAGCCGGTCGTATGAACTTAAGATCACCTGTTCTGAACCACAGGAGTTTGCTCTCAAATTCCGCCTGCCCTGGTGGATGAGTGCAAGCCCGGAGGTCATTATCAATGGTGAAAAGCAAGAAATTGTTGGGAATCCATCCACCTACGCCCTAATCCACAAAATCTGGCAAAACGATACTGTTCACATTACTCTACCGCAGAGCCTTACCACAAGCCCCCTGCCCGATCTGCCAGATACTGTCGCCTTTATGGAGGGACCGGTCGTGCTGGCGGCAGTTTTGGGAGACGGATCAAAGGGAACGAGTATCGAAACGCTCACCGAGCAGACGCTCTATGGCAAAAAAGATGATCCGGCATCGCTCCTTATCCCTGATAACGAGCGGGAGTTTACCCGCTGGCGGAGTGGATATCGTACCCATGGCCAGGCGCAAAACATGCGCTTCATTTCTTTATATGAAATTCAGGATGAATGTTATGCGGTTTACTTCCCGATCCATGAGTGATGTGATGCAGGGTTTGGTTCGGTAAGAAGGTTTCTTTGAGCAAAACAAGCCTGTGATTTTCGGAAAGGATTAACAGCCATGTATGAGATGGATATTTCTAGGAAGAATGATAGAATGACTCAGTTGATCTATGCATCAGAATAGTTCTCGAGTGGAACAGCAAGGTGGGACCCTACAAGCCGATATTGTGAGTTTATTTAGCCTGTTCCTGCTCAACCGACGATTGATCGACTACTGCTACGGCTTCTCGGCGATTTGGGAATGCATGTCCTCCATGTGCCACAGCGCGCTGGATGGAACGTGACCCACGTGCGCAGCCTGCTCTCAAAAGTCATCAACCAGCGTCCTGATATTTCGGGCGCGCTTGTGCCGTGCGAGACCTGGGATAACGCGATCCTGGCTTGCGATGCGGTTGCCACCGACGGCCAGGTTTTTCCGATGGTGCCATCCACCAAACGCATCGCGCCAGGGCACGGCAACACTTGGTTCATCAACGTCTACGGAACAAAGTTCTCGGCCCGCTTCAGCACTCAACAACCCAAACAAATAGCCTGGCTGCCGTACACACCGGGCAGCGAGCAAGCCTGGCATGTGCTGGACATGCCGTATCAATCCGCGTACAAAGTTATCACCGGAGCCGTGTTCGAGTTCGGATTCTCGGATGCAATATTGCAAATGTGGGCGGCTTTTTGTGATGAGCTTACGCACGGCCCACAAATGCGCCAGCCGTTCTATTGTGCCACTCCCGAAGAAACCGCCGCCTCCCATCGATTATTTACCGCGGCATTGGAGTCTCAGCGCAGCAGACAGACCGTCAGCTTGTAAGAGTGGTCTGAACTTCCGAGACCGAAAAGTCATCACTCGCAAATATCATGCTGCGCGAAATCCTTGTCATTCACCATACGCATACAGATATAGGCTATACACACGATCAGCCGATCGTCTGGGAACTCAACCGCCAGTTTATCGACGATATGCTGGAAGAGATCGACCGCACACAGGACTGGGATTCCAGTTCGCGGCCAATCTGGACTTGCGAGGTCACCGAGACACTACAGCAATGGCTGAGCAGCGCAGGACCGGCCCAAATCGATCGCTTCAAACGCGCTGTTGGTGCAGGCCGCATGAGCGGTGGTGCGATGCCGTATAACTTCACGCCTATGCTTGGCGTGGCAGAATTTATCCGCGCCCTGTCAAAGCTGCCCGAACTGCGTACGACCCTCGGACTCAAGTTCAATGTCGCGATCAATCATGACATCAATGGACTGCCCTGGACGATGATCCCGCTGTTGCTCGACGCAGGAGTGGAGATGGTCATGATGGGCATCAACGTTCATTTCGGCGGCTTCCCTCTGCAGCGCCCGCTCTTCTTCAAGTGGATCGGCCCGGACGGGCGCGGCATCGTCGCGCTCAACGGCGAACACTACGGTATGTTCCAGCGCTTTGCCCGTCTGAATGAGAACTCACTGGAGGCGATGGCCGAAGGCCTCGCGCACTACGAGCAAAAGCTGGCGCAGCAAAATTACCCGCATGATTTTGCCTGTCTATCGCTCACTCACCACTCGTTTTGGGACAACAATCCGCCTTACCCGGCCGCGTATGAACTCATCCGGCGCTGGAATGCCGAGGGTCGCACGCCGCACATTCGCTTTATAACACCCGATGAGCTTCTGGAGAAAGCGAAGGCCATGACACTGCCGGAATACTCCGGCGACTGGACAGATTACTGGAATTTCGGCGCCGGCAGCAGTGCCCATGAGACACGCCTGGCGCATAAGGCGCGCTGCGCGTTATGCGCCGCCGACATTGTCTCGCTCCAGCGCGCCCCGACACGAGATCATATAGTGCCGCAAATCATGCGTCAAGCCTATGAGTCGCTAACTCTGTGGGATGAGCACACCTGGGGTAACTATGCCTCCATCGACGACCCTGACCGGGACTCGGTAGGCGCAGGCTGGTATCACAAGGCCTATTCGGCCTATCGCGCACATGCGCTGGCTCGCTATGTGCTCACCGAGCAACTCGAATCGCTGGCGGGCAACCCGCGCCATGCACAGCAGGTCGAGGGCGTGCTCATTTGCAACCCAACGCCATTTGATCGCAGCGACTATGTGCGTCTGCCGCGCGATCTAGTTGAGCGTCGCTATGAACACCTGTCCAGTACTGCCCACCGTTTTTCGGAGGCCAGTTCATCTGAGAACACTCCAGACCTGGCCGGGGCAGACCCCGCGCCGCAGTCGGCGTTGTTTGGCCCGGTTGACGTGCCTGCTTATGGCTACGTCAGGCTACCTCTGGCTGTGCTGGCAACGCAAGAAGCGGACGGGCTGAAGGCTGAGGATGGACAGATCGAATCGCCCACGCACCGAATCGGTTTCCATCCGGCAACGGGCGCGATCCATTCACTGTTCGACCTGCGCAGTGGCCGCGAAATTGTAGATCAGGCTAGCGCATGGCCCATGCTGAGCTTAATTCATGAGACCGTGGACGGTCCAATTAATACGCCCAGCCGGGGTCGCGAGCCATTGCTGAACCTCGACTCTGCGGAATTTCAAGACACGTCTTTTGTGGCAAGCTGGGCGGCACAGCGCACGCTTGAACAAACCACCTCAGTGCGGACGCGACGCGAAGCGCATCGGGTGGGCGTGGAAGTTCGTGCCTCGCTGCCTGGTGCCTCAGAGATCCTCAAAAGTATCTGGCTGTACGCTCACACAGACGTGATCACCATCGACATCGCGCTGCGCAACGCCGATGTATGGACGCCCGACGCGATCTACCTGGCACTACCGCTCAACCTGCCCGGTTGGGAGGCGGTCTTCGACACGATGGGTACCCCGACGCTGCTCGACATCGAGCAAATCCCAGGCTGCTGCCGCGACTGGGTGACAGTTAGCGGCTATGTCGATGTGCACAACACTTGGGGTGGTGTGACATTGGCTTGCCCAGACATGCCGTTGGCCATGGTCGGGGGTTTTGCATTTGGGCAGCGCCAACTTTCGATCGACCGCAGCGGCCGGCCTTTGTTGCTGGCCTGGCTGCTCAACAATTATTGGACCACCAACTTTCGTGTATCTCAGCCGGGTTTCCTGCGCTTCCATTATGAACTTGCCACACACAGCGGCTTTGATGCCGTCAATGCCGAGCGGGTTGCGGCCTTTGCGCGCAGCCCTCTGATTGCGCATCCCGCGGTTGCTGTTAGCCGTTCCGAGATCGGCAGGCTCATCGATGTTGATGGTGACGGCATCGTGATAGCGGCTGCGGAACGCCTGGAGGACGGTGCGCTAGTATGGTTGCAGAATCTGACTGATTCGCCGAAGAACGCTACGGTGAACACAGGCCAATGGAAAATTCGGTCCGCGGCGCTGTGTGACACAATTGGCCGCGAAGGGGCAGCACTCATAGTGACGAATGAAGCTGTCACGCTCACGGTGCCCGCTCGCGGCGTGACTGGTTTGCGTTTGACCTCATAGACAAAAATAATGATAACCCCGCATGTCCGACTGCCTTGGACAATAAAATCCAGATATTAGATAATTCTCTGCAAGACCTGTTGGTCGACTTATGCTACTCTGTACTGGCAGATGATGGGGAACAACACTATATTGGTTGATCTAAAGGAAAAATTAGGATGGACCTAGTCACCCGACAGTTTAAGAATTGACACATAAGAGTACTGAGAATGGAAGCAAGTGCAGCAATTTCCGATCTATAAAACGGTAGCCGATCTGAAAGAGGCTTAAGTCCCGGCGATCTTTGCGATCGACAAGATGGCGATGTCCAGCTCGAATAGTGCGAGAGCCAACAGCCAGGAGCCAGACATAGAGGCAGGCGACAGCCAAAGTCAAACGGGATAAGCGAGGTGCATGTCGAAGCATGGTAGTCTCCAGATCAAAGCCGTGCTTTTTGAAGTCGCCGAACATTTCTTCGATCCACATCCTTCTGCGATAGTAGCGCACGGTCAAGGTCGGATCGGGCAGGTTGGTAGCCAGACACCAGGGCTGCTTCTCGCCAATTTGCCAGTGGATCAACCCCGAGACCGGATGGATGTATTGCTGGGTCGGGTAAGCCTGCGGACACCAAGTGCTCTGTCCGGCTTGCTCAACGAGATCTTCCATTCTCTGCCAACCGGTTTGCTCGTTGAACCAGAGCCCGGTATTGCCTTTTTGGCGCAAAGCGTAGAACCAGTACCACTGCTCGAGTTGGCGGAGCACCAAAATGGAGCCAAATTCGCTGTCTCCGACCACAAAAGCAGGGGCTCCCTTTGGTAGCAGAGTCTTCACATACTTGAGCAAGCACACCTGTTGTTTAGCATGGCTATGTCCACGAACGTACTTGACCCAGGACCAAGCGATTGGCACTGCTCGACATCGGTAGGCTACACTGACCATGAGAAGTTGATGACCAATGCCAACCTTTGTGCCATCCACGATCAGGCGCATCTCGCCGACCCGTTCGAATTGAGCTTGTAACCAGGCTTTGGCGATCGGTTTGTACCAACTGCGCACATCGATCGCTTGATTGGCCAGGAAACGACTCAAACGCCGTACTGTACTCACATTCTTGGCTGCACCAATTACTTTGCCAGCTATCTGACTGAGATTAACCGAGTGACTATGAAAAATACCAACCACCAGCCAGACAAAGTTTTGAACTTGTGTGATCCGCTGCTTCGGTCGCAGTTCACAAATTCGCTGTTTCCAAGTACGATAAGTCTCGTTGATCGGCATTGGGATCTCCTGGTAAAAAGTTTTGTGGTGAAACAACTTTACCCGATTTCCCTTGCCGATCAATATTCTTTTGTTAAAGTGTCAGGTCGCTAGTAAAAAAAGAGTTTCCTGCAAATTTTAGCGGTAACAGGACTGGGCCCATAACCCGAAGGTCGCAGGTTCAAGTCCTGCCCCCGCTATAAAAAAGTATCCGAAATTAGGAGTAGAGCCTACGACCCAAGGGTCGTAGGCTCTACTCCTATACCACGATGTTGCATTGATTACGTTAATTCAAAGCATCTTACCAAAACCACCAGATTCGAAGTCTGTTACTCTGTCCATTGAGCTACGCGGACAATATGTGAATTACAAAAAAACGTCAAGCTCATCCTATTCTTGAATTTGTTGAGAGTCTTGCTCTGCTCAATCTCTCCACTTCCGCCAATAAGTCAGGTGTTTTCTGTGGGTAAGCAGTAGTGAAGCACCATGGAACGTATTTCCGATAGCCCAATTTAATCAGAGTCTCTCTACAAAGGACTGCTAATATGGTTGTAGTGTGTACGCAAAGCATAGCAGGCAAATCCTGCGCCGAGGACGGCGGCTTGAGCTTGTTCTTGACAACCTTTGCGTGCGCGCTGGCTGTATTGTTGGGATGACCCACGAAGCTAGAATCTGGTAGCCTGCCGATTGTGCAGCGGAGCTGCGCAGCTTTTTCTTGATCTACGATTTTCCTGGCATGCGTCTTTTGGTCTGAAGTGTGGAAGCCCAATGTGTAGAGCTTGCCCTAGTACTATCGCCCTAATAAGGATTTATTGGAGGAAATATCACCGATCCTTTACAACGCTTCAATGAGGCTAACGAGACTTGATTGGTAATCAGAAAAAACCTCCCGCAGGTTTCCACCAGGCGTTCAAATTACTCGAGATCAATCTTTGGGATGGTGTCAACAAAATATTTCCGATGAAGCCCAATGAGCATGAAATATGAAGAAGGACGGATGAACGTAATCTGCGATTCGTTACATTGTCACGTTGATTTCATGCCGTAATTTCTATACTATACATGTAGCTGAACAATTGAAAAAGCACGGCTCTTTTGGATGGGGTATTTCACGAGACAAACCCACCACCTGGAGAATAAAACACAATCAGGGGAACGTGCCTGGTTGCAAACCATTGGAGGATAGATGTTTGCATCAAAGAAGCCAAGGACAGAAATTGCGATACGCATCTGCATGATCG
>JBGPNQ010000130.1:0-12805 GCA_041487615.1 Anaerolineae bacterium | reverse complement strand
TGGTGGGCGCGGTCTCGAGCGTGCCCTCCGCGGAGATCAATGTGTGCGGGATATTATGCTGATTGAGGAAACGTTCGGTGAGGAAAGGAAACTTGGTCGCCACGCGCAAGGGACGATCAAGAGTCATTGAATATTTTTTCAACGCCGGAATATTTGTAACATCCGTCCAGGCTTCGGGCACAGCCAGTTTGAGAGAGCAGTGACCGAAGCCGAGCGCGTCGTGAAGAATGATAATGTCGCCGTTAGCGCCGCGTTTTTCCTCGATGACATCCATGCCTGTGATGCCGAAGTCAATGGAGCCCTGCCGCACGCTGACCACTATATCGGCGGGCCGTTGAAAGATGATTCCCAATTCGGGCAGAGAAGGGACCTGCGCTTCATATTGACGCGGATTGGGTTTGAACACACGCAACCCAGTTTCAGCCAGAAAATCGAGCGCGTCGCTTTCGAGGCGACCTTTGGAGGGAAGGGAGAGTCGGATGATTTGTGTCATAGAGGTTCCTTTTTCAAGTCTGTTGATGACGGATGATGGACCATTGACCATGGACCTTGGACCGTTTTTCATCGTTCATCGTACGTGATCTATTGTCTGCTTTCGAGAAAACAAAAACCCCGACAAAGGGTCGGGGTTTGATGAGACAAAATACGGTGTCTGTTACAAAACTACAGGAACGCGCACAAATGCCTCCCGACCATGCGGGGGTTGAATATGAAGATGGTGATGCTTGCGCGCGTACAGGTTGTTCATGTTGGGCGGTATTCTATGACGGAGAGGGAATTGAGTCAAGAGGAGGCTGATGGTTGTTGTGTTTTTATTCTGGTCGTTCTATAATTCAATCCAGCCGAGAAATATCAATTTTAGAGGAAACGTTCATGCCCAAGCAACCTGAATTTATTAAATATATGCCCTTGGAGGATTGGTTCCGCAAACAGCCTTTCGCGAAAAAGCAAATGAAGTTGACTTTTGACAAGGTCGAAGCGATTTTGGGAACTCCTTTACCCAAATCCGCCACCAAGCTGGCAACCTGGTGGACAAATGTCCAACCCAGGATACAGAGTCACCGCACAGCTTGGCTCAACAATGGTTGGAGGGTGACAGAATTTGACCAACAAGCCAGGTGGGTAAAGTTTGTTCGAGACTGAAACCATACTCTTTCTTTTCAAAAGTGCGCGATTAACGGTTGTCCTGTTTTTGCGAAGGTAACCTTATGCTTCTTATGGTTGTTGAGAAAGGCAGGAATCAGTGATAGACGAATCATTCATCACGAGCTATATCACGAGCACATTTGAAAATGTCGAAACCGCTGTCAATTTGGGGTATACGTTCTTTTTCTATCGCGATGACCACATGCATGCGTTCGCAACTATTGCCTCCACAGGCAATGAGTATGAGCAGATTTCAAAACTTGACCGTCCGGGTGTTTATCGTTTGAATATTGGCGTGAGCAGGGAAACATTCAAATCTCTATTTGGAACCAACAAGATAAATGTCAGCGACTACGATTTCACCGCATTCGATACGATCATGCCCCACCCCGATTATTCGTCGCAGTTTTTTCTCTGTGTGTTGTCGCCAAGCGAAGCGACGTTTGAAAGAATCCGCCCTATGCTCGCCGAAGCGTATGATGTAGCAATCAAAAGATACAACAAACGAAAACATAGTTAGCACACCAACGGTCTATTTCAGAAGTAAGGAGAACCAGCAGATGACAATCTATTCACCCAAACGGCAAGCCTCGAAACCAAACCAATCGGTCATACAGTGGCTGCTTGATTCTGACCCTTCGATCCGTTGGCAGGTGATGCGAGACCTGACCGATGCGTCTGATGAAGATGTCGCGGCTGAGCGCGCGCGAGTCGCCACCGAGGGTTGGGGCGCTCAATTGCTCGCCATCCAGGGAGCTGACGGGTCGTGGGCTGGCGCAGCATGGAACCACGGCTGGGATTCCACGATGCACGTTCTGACGCTGTTGCGAGAAATGGGTCTCGATTCCACGAGTGACGAGGCTCGTCGTGCGGTGGGACTCGTCCGTGACCACGTGAGGTGGATGGGATGGGACTGGGACGGTAAATGGCAGGGTCAGGATTTTGTCGGTAATCCCTTTTTCGCAGGTGAAGTTGAGCCATGCATCAACGGACAAGTGATGGGGAGCGGCGCCTATTTTGGTCAGGACTGCCAGCGAATTCTGGACCGACTGCTTGCCGAGCAACTGCCCGATGGTGGCTGGAACTGTGAGGCTGAGAACGGTTCGACGCGGTCATCGTTCAACACCACGATTTGCGTGCTCGAGGCATTGCTTGAATACGAACTGGCAGGCGGGAGCAACGCCACGGTGACAGAGGCTCGTCTCCGCGGGGAGGAATACCTCCTTGAGCGCCGTCTCTTCCATCGGCTATCGACCGGCGAGATGATCGAGAGAGATCGCGAAGGCAGCACCGTATTTACCCGCTTCGCCTTCCCAACCTGGTGGCACTACGATGTGTTGCGAGGACTTGAATATCTGCGCAGAGCCTCGGTCACACCCGACGAGCGCGTGGCTGAAGCAATTGACCTAGTCGCATCCAAGTGCGATGACGATGGCAGGTGGAAGCTCGATGTCCGCTACCCCGGCAACATGCCCGTCGAGATTGATGGGGGCGAGGGATTGCCGAGCCGGTGGATCACACTCCGCGCCTTACGAGTATTAAACTGGTATTCACTTTCCGCACACTGACCTCCCACTCCCAAGCGGACTCACCCAAACCAGATTCGAACGTACCGCCGCAGGAAAATGTGCGAGTAGCGATTCTTCATTCTTCCCTCACCCCGTTTGAGACGACTTTTTGGCGGGACGTTTTTCCCTCTCCCAGCGGGAGAGGGCAGGGTGAGGGCGGACTCACCCAATCCAGATTCGGACTTATTGCGAATAGATATATAATAAACTTGCCTGATTTCAAAATGAGACTCAACGAAGAGGAGGTACTTTATGAGTCAAATAATTGAGCGAATCATTCTCGATAAGCCACGCGCGGATGTTACTCCAGACCAACTTGCAACCGCCAACGAAGTGGGGCAAAAGCTTCTTTTGGCTATTCCGGGTGTGGAGGCGGTATCGTTCGGAATAGCCCTATCGGTTGATGAACCTCTTCAATGGTATGTGCGAATCCGATTTCGGGATGAACAGGCATTGCAGATATTTGAATCCCATCCTAATCACATTAACTTTGCAGAACAATATTGGGCACCACTTCTTGCAGAACATCAGGTAAGAGACTATCGCCTTGCATACTAAATGATGTTTGGGATTCACCCAACCCAGCCTCGGACCCATCTCCACGGGGACAATTCGTAAACATCAATTGTTGTGTTTTTGTTGAGGTGGTTCTATAATTTTGGGTAGAGGCACATGGTACATGTCCAAAATATCGATCACCATCGAACAGATCCTCGATCTACTGACAAATAATCTGCTGCAGATCACCGAACATACGGCTGACTTGACGTCCGTTCAGTTGCATACGCCGTCAGGTCAAGGTGAATGGTCCATCAATGACATTCTCGCGCATCTGCGCTCCTGTGCTGACATGTGGGGCAATGCCATCGAAACGATTCTAACGCAGGACCAACCGATCATTAAGGCTGTCAACCCTAGAACCTGGATCAAGCAAACGAATTACCATGAACAGCCTTTTCGAACATCGTTGCGCGCCTTTACCAAACAGCGAACCGATCTGTTGGCCATCCTGGGATCATTGCCCCACAAAAACTGGTCCCGTTCAGCGACAGTGACGGGCGCGGGCAAGCCGCTTAAATTGACCGTGTTCTCTTATGCGGAGCGCCTTGCCACCCACGAGCGGTCACACGTAAAGCAGCTCAAACGCATAGTGAATGGATAGCTCAGGGACATTCCCCAAGCGGACTCACCCAATCCAGATTCAGACACATCCATGCAGGTACCACAGCATTACCCCCTTTCCCAAAATGACTCTGTAAACTCCCATACCTCAACTCCTTCTTGCTCATCGCCTGAATCGCAGAGACCGCCGCCATCGCCGCGGAAAGAGTCGTGAGCAACGCACGTTCATCCTGTCAAGTTCAGTAATTTATTCGGCACTTTGTAGATAGTTGGAGATCATTGCATCATACTGGGCTGTGACCTGGAACCCCTTGGCCGCAAGCTGTTTTCTGAACCCGAAGGGAATTTCGCCATCTTTCAGCGTGGACAATACCTTTTCATAATCGGCAGGTGCACAGACCAGGGTCACCCGTTCGTGATTTTTCGCAGCGGCCCGGATGAGCGTCACGCCGCCGATGTCTATGTTTTCGATGGCGTCTGCGTACGTGACGTCGGGTTTGGCAACCGTCTCTTCAAAAGGATAGAGATTGACCGCAACAAGGTCAATGTAATCCCAACCAAGATCAAGTAGTTGTCGATGATCTTCTTCGGTTGGACGGGCGAGCAGTCCACCGTGGATGGCAGGGTGCAGAGTCTTGACTCGTCCGCCAAGGATTTCGGGGGATTTGGTATAGTCCGCAACTTCGGTGACAGAGAGTCTATTGTCATGTAGAAGTTTGGCGGTTCCGCCTGAGGCGAGCAATGTCCAGCCCAGCGATGCGAGTCCCCGGGCGAATTTGATGATTCCAGTTTTGTCGTAGACGGAGAGAATTGCGGTTGGCATAAATTATTCCCTAATGATGGAACAAACGAACACCTGAGAAAATCATGGTCATGCCATATTCATTTGCGGCTCGGATGACAGCATCATCGCGCGTTGACCCGCCGGGCTCGAGAACGTACTTCACTCCGCTGAGGGCGGCGCGGTCAAGAGAGTCTCGGAAGGGGAAAAAGGCGTCAGATCCAAGGGTAACCGATTTAAGTTTGGAGAGCCACTCACGCTTTTCGTCACGAGTCAGTTGTCGAGGCGTCTGGTCGAAGATGTTACCCCAGTCCGCCTGTTCGTTGGGAGTCACATCGTCGCGCAGGAATTGGTCGATGGCGTTATCTCGGTCAGGACGTTTGATGCCAGGTTTGAAGGGTAAATCCAAAACAAAAGGATGTTGGCGAAGCCACCATAAATCCGCCTTTTGACCGGCAAGACGCACGCAGTGAATGCGTGATTGCTGACCCGCACCTACGCCAATGGTTTGCCCATCAGCAACAAAACACACTGAATTGGATTGGGTGTATTTGAGTGTGATCCAGCCCAGGGTGATGTCGCGGATGGCAGAAGTTGATAAATCCTTCCTGTCCGTAACAATGTTGGTGAGATCGGATGAGGCAACAAGACGGTCATGACGATGTTGCTCGAAGCGAATACCGAAGACTTCACGAATCTCCTGTGAAGACGATGGCTCATACGACGGGTCGATTTGGATTACCCCGTATTTGCCTTGTTTCTTCCCTTTAAGAATTTCCAGCGCGGCGGGTTCATAGTCCGGCGCGATAATTCCATCAGAAACTTCACGAGCGATAAGTTTTGCAGTGGGAAGGTCTACGGTATCGGAGAGGGCAATGAAATCGCCAAATGAACACAGGCGGTCTGCTCCACGGGCACGTGCATAGGCTGTTGCGAGGGGTGAGAGTTCAAGATCGTCAACAAAATACGCCTTCTTCAGAACTTCGGATAATGGATTGGCAACCGCCACGCCCGCGGGGCTGACATGTTTGAATGAAGCCGCGGCGGGCAAGTCGAGGGCGTTTTTGAGTTCGCGGACAAGCTGCCACGAATTGAGTGCATCCAGTAGATTAATGTAACCGGGTGAGCTGTTGAGAACATGGATGGGCAGGTCAGCACCGGAGGGCATGAAGACACGGGCAGGTATTTGTTGAGGATTGGTGCCATAGCGAAGTGAAAGAGAAGACGGCATAACTTTATCCAGTATATTAGCATCAGGCAGGGTAAATTCCGCAGATTATAGCACTCGGATTATATGTTCAGATGACTTCCTGCCTTGATACCTCGATTTGATTCAACACAAACTCCATCATCTTCTGTGGGATATTCACGCCAGTTGTACTGATGCTGTTACGGAACTCCATCGTGTGATTGATCTCATTGATCGTGAGTCCGTGCTCTGTTTCAAAAAGATCGAGCGCCAGGAGTCCGCCGCCGACGGCTTGTGCTGCTCGCTGGCATAACTCCGCGATCTCATCAGTGACAGAACAGTTTGTCGCTACACCTCCGCGCGCGGTATTCGTAATCCAATTTCCTGATGAACGATAGATCGCGCAGATCACGTCTTCGCCGACGACAAACGCACGGATGTCGCGGCCCGGTTTGTTGATGTACTCCTGGATATAAAAGATTTGATGATTGACTCCGAGCGTGGCTTTATGCTCGATCAAGGCTTCTGCCATTTCTCGATTTTCAACTTTTGCCAGCAGACGTCCCCACGAGCCGACGACTGGTTTTAACACACATGGATAACCCATCGTCTCGATCGCCCGAAGAGCGGACTCCTCATCAAAAGCCATCATCACTCTGGGAGTTGGGATTCCATTTTTCGCGAGAATCTGACTCGTGATGTATTTGTCGCCGCATCGTTCTGCGACAGCGGATGAGTTGACTACCGGGACTCCGTGCGCTTCGAAGATGCGCGAGATATAGAGTCCGCGTGAATAGGAGATCGAACGTTCGAACAGCACATCCACAGGCTCAGAGAGTCGATTGATGTCGAAGAACGTGTCGCTATCGTTGATGCGGACGACCTCTACATCTGGTTGTTTCTCTAATTCTTCGAGCAAGTATTTTTCCTCCGCACGCAGGCGGGTGTACAAAAATCCAATTCGAATCATGTTTACTCCTTTTTCAAAAGGATGACATTGGTCGGGTAGCCCCGCATGAATTTGGCGGGGTGTCTCGAGACCAACAAGTTATATGGAAAATCTAAATTGTTCACTAGCCTGGTGGTCCTCGATATGTGACGCCAAAGAGCAGCGCCACTACTCGACCAACGACTACAACCGACTAGTGACTCTTCCCGTCACCTGACTTGTCGTCAGGCTTCCACCCAAATCAGGCGTGGACTCTCCAGCGGCAATGCAATCATTCACGGCGTTTCGCAATCGTTCAGCGGATTCGTTCTCGTTCAAGTAATCCAACATCATCGCTGTAGCAAGAAAAGTTGCAATCGGATTTGCTTTACCCGTGCCAACAATAGTTGGTGCGCTGCCATGGACTGGTTCGAAGACCGCTGCACTCACTCCAATATTTCCTGAAGCCGCAACACCGAGTCCGCCGACGAACATGCAGGCTTCGTCGCTCAGGATGTCGCCGAATAGATTCGTCGTGACGATCATTTCAAACTGCTCCGGCGCGCGGACAAGTTCCATCGCACAAGTATCCACGAGCATTTCGTGCATCGTGATATCCGGATACTCTCTCGCAGTTTCGAGTGCAACCGAACGAAACAGTCCGCATGTCTGACGCAGGACATTTGCCTTGTGAACCACATGAAGGGATTTGCGGTTTGTCTGCCGTGCCAGGTCAAATGCTTTGCGGATGATTCTCTCCGAGCCTTTGCGGGTGACGACACGTTCTGTAATGGCGCGATTGCCATGGTCTTCGAGACGCTCGATGCCGGAGTACAACCCTTCTGTGTTCTCGCGGACGATGACAAAGTCAATGTTTGGGCGTGATGATGGATGCGGAATGGACTGACATGGTCTCAGGTTGGCATACAACTCCAGCGACTGGCGCATCCGCACGACAGGGGAAAAATAGTTTGGGATGGCCGGCGGCGTGGTCACAGCGCCAAATAAGGCAGCGGAAGAGAGATGGATTTCGTCCAGTGTGGAATCCGGCAGCGGCGTGCCGAGTCGCTCGTAGGCGCCGAACCCAATCTCGGCGCGGACGAAATCCAAATCCAGAGGCAGGGCGCGCAAGACTCGTTCGGCGCACTCAATAACTTCAGGCCCGATGCCATCGCCCGGCACGAGGCAAATGCGATGTGTCATGCAAGCAGTTCCTGAATATCGTGCGCTTTCAAAAAGTTGATGATGCCGCCCGCGTCCGCGATCTTCAAAACAAAATCGGGCAGCGGGCGCGCTTGATATTGATGCCCGTTGGTGCGATTGAAAATTCCGCCCGTGGACAGGTTCACTTCAATTTCGTCGCCTTCGGTGATGTCCGCCGCGGCTTCGGGACATTCAAGAATCGGCAAGCCGATGTTGATGGCATTGCGGAAGAAGATACGTGCAAACGAAGCGGCGATGACACACTTCGCCTGCGAGCCTTTGATGGCAATCGGCGCGTGCTCGCGTGACGAACCGCAGCCAAAGTTTTGTCCGCCGACGATCACGTCACCGGGATTGGCCGTCTTCGTGTACTCGGGCTTGACTTCGCAAAACACGTTCTTCGCCAATTCAAGCGGGTCGATCGTGATGTTGTAACGACCCGGGATAATCTCATCCGTGTTCATATTTTCTCCAAAAGTCCAGGCTTTTGCCATAAGAGTCTCCTTTTGATTTTTCCGTCATTGCGAGGAGTGATAGCGACGAAGCAATCTCCGAAACTGCAACTCAGATTGCTTCGGGCGAAGAACAAGAGCGCCCTCGCAATGACGGGTTATATTAAATATCCACGCGGGTCCGTGATACGACCGGTCAATGCGGTCGCCGCGGCGGTGGCGGGACTCGCCAAATAAATCTCCGAAAGCGGACTGCCCATACGCCCAACAAAATTGCGATTCATCGTTGTGAGTGCGCGTTCGCCCGGCGCAAGGATTCCGCCGTGCCGCCCGATGCACGCGCCACAGCCTGAACCGGTCACTGTGCAGCCCGCGTCCATCAGGATTTCAATCAACCCATTCCTCATCGCTTTTTTGTAAATACGTGAACTTGCGGGTGTGACGATGACGCGTGTCAACGGATTGACTTTTTTCCCTTTGAGCATGTTTGCTACGATTTCCAGATCTTCATAACGCGCGTTCGTGCATGTGCCAATGTAGACCTGCTGTACTTCCAAGCCTTCGACTTCGTTCAACGGCTTCACGTTATCCACATCCGGATGACATGCCACTTGCGGCCCAAGAATTGAAACATCTACCTCAAGCACACGTTCGTATCTCGGATTGACCGGAACAATCCGTTCAAACGGACCTTTAGCCGGTGTCTCGTTTTCGAGATAGTGAATCGTCACATCATCCGCGGCGATCAAGCCACACTTCGCGCCGATCTCGGTGGACATATTGGGGAAGATGATGCGTTCGTGCATTGGCAACTGCTCAATGTATTCGCCGCCAAATTCCACCGAACGATATGTGCCACCGTCCATACCGAGCAAACCCGCGATATGGATCATCACATCCTTGGCATACACGCCGGATTGAGTGTGTCCGTGCAGTTCCACGCGAATGGTCTCAGGCACTTTGAACCAGCATTTACCCGTTACCCACGCCACACCGATTTCAGTAGAACCGAGTCCCGTACCGAACGCGCCCATTGCACCATAAGTGTTCGAATGCGAGTCGGCGCCGATGATGATGGAGCCCGGTGTGACAAATCCCTCTTCGAGCATCACTTGATGACAGACTCCTTGTGAGAACAAATAAGGCAATTCCTGTTCCTTCACAAAATCCAGGATCTTGCGATGGTTCTCCGCGGCCAGCACATTCGGCGCGGGATAAGCGTGGTCGAGATGCAGCACAATTTTGTTTTTATCCAGAATCGGGTTGCCGATTTCGCGAAATGCCTTGATGGCGAGCGGAGTGGTATTGTCGTGGCTCATGATGTAGTCCACATCCAACAACAGGATTTCGCGCGCCTGCACCGGTCTGCCTGCCCTGCGTGAAAAGATTTCTTCGATCAATGTGCCCATAGATTCTCCTTTTTTCATAAGTCCGGTGGTCGAGTAGAGCCAGAGCTTTTCTCGCTCGTATCGAGACCACCTTGCGGTCAAGCAACTTTCGTTACATAGATTTTTTAATCACCTGTTGGTCTCGATACGCTTCGCTACTCGACCAACGAATTACTTTCCGCTTCCGTTATATTTCTTCAACACCATGCGCGTCTCGGTCCGCTTGACGCCTTGCACCGTGCGGATTTCCTCGATCAGATTGTTCAACGCCGCCACGTTTTCCACATTGACGAACGCGCTGATGTCATGGTCGCCCGTGATTTCATACACACTCGTGACATTCGTAAACCCGCGCATGCGACGCACCACGGCTGATGTATACACATGCGACTCGACCTCGACCATCAACATCGCGCTGATATCGCGCGGGATGACATCGATCTCTCTACCCGTGACCTGCTCAGCGATCTCCAAAATATCTGAATCGAAAAGCTGCTTGCGCTGGTCGCCGATGTTCTTGATGCGGGTGACAATGACCTCCAATTCCGCCGCACTAACCTCGATTCCATAGTCGTCCAGCCGCGCCGCGACAGCGCTCTTGCCGGTGTACTTATCAATCACGATCTTGCGCTCGCGTCCCAAAATGGCTGGGTCAAACGGTTCATATGTGCGCGGATCCTTGAGGACGCCGTTCGTGTGGACTCCACTCTTATGACTGAAGGCGTTCTGCCCCGTAATGGGCTTGTTCGGCGCCAGCAAAAAACCGGAAACTTTTTCCAAATAACCGGATAATTCCATCAACGGCTGGATGTTGTATTTCTGCACATCCTCCAAATTGTGGAAGGAGAGAATGGTCTCTGCCAAATCGGGGATCCCGACTCGTTCCCCCAGCCCGTTCACTGTTGTATGGATGCAATCTGCGCCCGCACGGATACCGGCCATGGCATTTGCCAGTGCAAGTCCATAATCATTGTGGCAGTGGATGTCGATCCTGCATGGGAGCAGATTCTTCCGCAACATGCGGACACGCTCAAACATCGTGTGCGGCTGCATAATTCCCAGCGTATCGGCAAAGCTGATGCGGTCCGCGCCTGCTTTGATGGCAGCGTTGCACACTTCCACAAGAAAATCAAAATCTGTGCGCGTGGCGTCTTCAGGTGTGTAACGGACGCGCAAGCCCAGGCTTTTGGCATAACAGACATGCTCTTGAATGATCGCCAGTGCCTCCTTCTGGGTCTTGTGCAATTTTGAGTCGAGGTGGATCCTGGAGGTGGCATAAAAGATCGCCACGCGGTCCGCGCCGCAGGCTTTGGCGCGATCAATGGCTGGGCGGGATGCAATACTGTGGGCAACGATTTCAGCTCGCAGGTCGAGAGTGGCGATCTGCTCTATCGCTCTGGTCACGTTCGGCGAAACGGATGGGTCGCCCGCCTCGATCATGTCCACACCCACGCAGTCCAGCATTTTGGCGATCTCGACTTTTTCGTCGACCGTAAAGTTGACATAGGGAGTCTGTTCACCTTCGCGTAGAGTTGTATCCAAGATTTCAAGCATACGTTTTCCTTTTCGTGCATTAGCCACAGAGTTCACTGAGAGCTTTGAGAAAAAACTCTTTTTCCCTGCCGTCTCGCACCGTTCTGCTCGTGGCACGAACGGTGCGTTCTCGGTGGCTAAAGACTCGATGTCACAAAACAAAAAGCGCCCTCCGTTGTCGGAGGGCGCTTTGACGGCATACAGATAGACACAAAGAACTAAAGAGACGCTTTATCCTTTACCTGTTCAACCGAGAAAAGCCCGATCCCGACAACCGTAGTTGCAGAGATGGGCTTGCGCTTGGCTTTGGCTTCCATGAGGATACTTGGACGGTCTCTAAACATATTGGGCGAAATTCTACTACGCATGTGAAATATGTCAATGTTCTGACGTGACCCAAATGGATAAGATATTTTTTGGGAATGAGTACCCAAATAGGTAGTAGTAATTCTGTTTCCAGAGTGTATGCTTTAAAGAATTTATCAACTGTCAATATTTAGACCCTAAAGGTTTTTCTGAATAGACCAAACACAACAATGGCAGTGACGCCTTGTTTGAATTAGGTTTGCAATGGCAACGAAAACCTTTAGGGTCTCTTCACAAGAGGTGAAACATGGAAAACACACAACAGCCTTCTGAAGACGATCAGTCCTTCGCGCGCGCTGAGCATTCATTCAACTGGTTGACTGCCGCTGATTCAAAGACGTGGCTGGATGAACGCGATGCCTGCGCGCTGGTCGCGTCGATTCGCAAGAACGGCGAAGCAACACATGGCAACCTCAAGCGCGCCCTCGCAGCACTAAGCATCATGGGACACCGCTGTGGCGAAGTCAACGGCGAAGGTGATGGATGCGGCGTGATGACCGACATCCCGCGTTTGTTGTGGTCACAGGCATTGGAACAGGAAGGCAAACCCGGCTGGCTCGCCGAAGATCGGCGCTTCTTCGTCGGGCATTTGATGATCCCCAACACGGAGCCGAACGTGGCCGAGATTCAAGCGCCCATTCTCAACCTGCTGCAAACCAACGGCATCGATCTTTTGCTCGAACGCCCTCTGCAAACCCGCCCACAGGCATTGGGGAAAATGGCACGCATGCAGGCCCCACATTTATGGCAGATCGCGGGCATGGTAAGGCATGGTCCCCTTGAGAATGTGGAGCGAATCCTCTTTGATCTGGCGCTAAAAATCGAACAGAACACAAGAATCAGCGTGGCTTCACTTTCAAGTAATGTGGTTGTCTATAAAGTCCGCGGCTCCATCGAAACGCTTTACCAGTATTATCCTGAACTGCGCAACCCCGATTTCACGACCGCCATCACCATCGGGCACGCGCGTTATTCAACGAATACCGCCACGAGTTTTGAACGCGTCCAGCCGTTCAGCCTGCTCGGCCATAATGGCGAGATCAATACGATCGCCCGGCTGCGCGAGCAGGCCCAGATGCTGGGCGTGGAATTGGTCGACGGCGGCAGCGATTCCCAAGACCTGGACCGG
>JBGPNQ010000129.1:0-13137 GCA_041487615.1 Anaerolineae bacterium | reverse complement strand
GGGAGAAGGGTTGGGGATGAGGGCGCTAATACGGCGGCAATCCGCCGCCGCCGCCCGCTGCCACATTGATCGGCACGGCAAAACCAATGCCGATAAAGAAACTATCTTCAGTTGGGTTGATGATCCCGGTCACGATTCCCACAACATGCCCACTGCGGTTCAACAAGGGGCCGCCCGAGTTTCCGGGATTGATCGCCGCATCCACCTGGATCAATCCTTCCAGCATGCGATTGCTATTCGGCGGTTGGAATGCGCGGTTGAAACCTGAAATGACACCCGCACTCATGGAACCATAGAGACCAAACGGATTCCCAACCACATAGGCATCATCACCGACCTGCATCGCGCTTGCGTTGCCAATGGTTGCCGGAACAAACAATTTCGGGAGCGTGGCGGCTCCCAGCATGGCGATATCGTTTTCAGGTTGTGAGGAAATGACGACGCCCTTCGACTGCGTGCCATCTGCGAACGTGAGCGAGATGTCTTTCGCACCGCTCACCACATGCAGGCTGGTCAGGATATTCCCGCTATCATTGATAATGACCCCGCTGCCCAGACTGTGATCCTCTTCCCCATTTGTGCCTTTACTTGCCGTTTGGATCAATACCAGAGAAGGCTGAATTATCTGATAGACCCGCACCGAGTCAGGAGGACGCGGCGTAGCAGAAGCGAGAGCAACTGCCACCAGTTTATTCACGTCTTTTGGTGTTAATTGTGGAGTTCCGGAAAATGCGTTGTAAAGAATAAGCGCCAGCAAAGCCGCGAGCACACCCGAAGCGAACGGCAACATCCCCCGAATACGGGCGCGCAACGATCCCAATCGATTTCTAAATCTTTCGCTACCGGATAAAGATGGTTCGTTCATTGCCATCCATTCATGTCAAATTGAACCATTAAGGACAATCATTCAACGGACAGTTGAGAGAACTTCACCAAATTACCGCGTTCAAGAAATAATGTGGTGCTCTGTAATCTTACAGGCAAATATGGAGGTTTTCGATTAGACCATTATTAGAAAACAGCGAACTGGGATCGTTAATTTCAATATTGACGCAACGGATCGGGGATTGCTTACCTGATGACTTTCCTACGCATCAAACCAAGCCTGAACCTTCTCTCTTTTAATATACGCCGCCTACGCTGAAATCGGATCCGTTAAGAAACACCGCCCCGGAGGTTTCCGGGAAAAGATCGATACTTCCCTCCAATCTTCGGGACATTCCATCAATCAGAAAGCTGTTCGACGAGTGCCCGCAACCCCAACAAATAGGATCGCCATCCAAACCCCGTGATCTTGCCCTTGCAGACCGCTGAGATCATCGAGACATGGCGAAATTCTTCACGAGCATATACATTGGATAGATGCACTTCGACAACAGGGATTTGAATCGCAGAGATCGCATCTCGCAAGGCAATGGAGGTATGTGTATATCCGCCCGGGTTGAACACCACGCCGTTTGCCCACGTCAGAGCATCGTGTAAAGCGTCGATCAATGCGCCTTCATGGTTTGATTGCAGACATTTCACCTCCACGCCCAGTTCTTTCCCCAATTCGATCACCTTCTTATTGATGTCGTCGAGCGTCATGGAGCCGTACACTTCAGGCTCACGGGTTCCCAGTAAATTTAAGTTGGGTCCATGCAAAACAAGTATTTTCATAAATCCTCTTTTCATGTCGTTGCGAGGGCGCTAGCCCGAAGCAATCTCCTGTTAGGTGGAATTCGCTTGTCGATAAGTTGTACCCGTTTAAGTGGAGATTGCTTCGTCGGGCTGACGCCCTCCTCGCAATGACATTTACTCCAGTACACTCTCCAAATCATCCACTTCCACCAACTCTACTTTCCCAATCTCCACCGGCAACGCAAATCGGATTGCCTTCGCACTCTTCTTCTTATCCACCCGCATTGCACGGATGATCTCTTCATGCGGCATTTTCTCTGGAATTTGAGTAGGCAATCCTAATCCAGAAAAAGCTTCGCTGATCGTATCCGCCAAGTCTTTCCTTGCGATGCCAATTCTTTCTGCGTACTTCGCTTCCACGACTGTCCCGATTGCGACCGCTTCACCATGCCGCAATTCAAATTTACTGACAAGTTCCACCGCATGCCCTACCGTATGTCCCAGATTCAACGCCGCGCGGAATCCCTTTTCATAAGGATCTTGCTCGATCACCTTGATCTTCACCGCCATTGCCCTTTTGACAATCGCTTCGAGATTGTCCCTGACCCAATCCATACCATGCTTGCAAAGCTCAAATAACTCAGGGTCCGAGATGATGCCATGTTTGACCACTTCCGCCATCCCGGAAATCAATTCCCGGTCAGGCAGTGTGGAAAGTAATTGCGCATCAGCCAGCACTAACTTTGGCGGATGGAATGCGCCAATTAAGTTCTTGCCCTCAGGCATATCAAATCCCGTCTTGCCGCCGATCGAAGCATCCACCATCGAAAGCAGTGTTGTTGGGATTCCGATCCAATTAATCCCGCGCATATACGTGGCAGCGGCGAACCCCGTCAAGTCACCGATCACGCCGCCGCCCAACGCAATGACCGTACTCTTGCGATCCAATCCGTTTTCGAGGAAGGATTTCCACAACCGCAAGACAGTCTCGAGATTTTTATGTTCCTCTCCTGCGGCAATAACCACTGATTTTGCATCCTGCCCGATAGCCTGCTTGATTCTCTCAAGATGGAACTTCGCCACGTTTTCATCGGTCACGATGATCGAGTTTGAATGGAGCGAGTTAGTAACTCGCTCTACAGTATCAATGATTACATCATACTCACCCATTGCGGAAAGATGATGTCGCCCCAACATAGCCTGTATTTGATAAGCACTTTGCTCGGGAGTTCTACCATCCACATGGATTTTCAAGGGAAACGAATCGTAATGCTCACTACGCTTTTCGAGCAATGCTGAGAGTCTTGTTTCCAAATCTCCCGACAGTAAAGGGCGTTTATTGGAGTCATCATGGAGTCTTTCGAGCAGCGTTTTTAGCTCTGCCATGAGCAGGATGACCTTACCATGCCTCTCCACAAATCCACGACTTTCGTCACGTAATAAAGCACCGCCGCCGAGGGCAATGACTGTATCTTTCAAGTCCGCCACACTGGAAGCGTGACCTACAACTTCGATTAACGCGGCAGTTTCCACATCGCGAAACACTGCTTCGCCCCGTTGTTCCATGATCTGCGAATTAGGCAGCCCCGCGTTCAATTCCATGACACGGTCCAGGTCAATGAATGGCAGGTTCAGATTCCTGGCAAGGATTTCTCCAATTGTAGATTTACCTGTCCCCGAGGGACCATAGAGGAAGATATGTCCCATTCTTATTCCCAAAACACGTGCGGAATATTATCCATAGGCAAATCGTCAAGTGTGGCTTTGCGCAGGGACTCGAAGCGCGGCTTCATTTCATTCATCGAATCGCCGCCAAGTTTTTCGATCAAGGCATCTGCCAAAACAAAGGCGACCATCGCTTCCAAAATCGGAACCGCACGCGGCACCGGACAAAAATCAGAACGTTCATATTTGGTGGGAGCATTCTCGCCCACGGCAAGGTCAACGGTTTGTTGCGGAGTGAGCGTTGTCGCAATTGGCTTCATCGCGGCGCGGACGACGATGGGCTGTCCGTTGCTGATTCCTCCTTCAGTTCCTCCAGCGCGATTTGAATTGCGGATGACTTCCCTCACCCCTACCCCTTCTCCCACTGGGAGAGGGGAAAGTCGCATCGCGTCATGTACTTGCGTGCCAGGGAGTTTTGCATTTGCAAAAGCATCCCCCACTTCCACACCTTTGATGGCTTGAACACTCATCACCGTCATCGCTAGTTTCGCTTCAAGGCGTTTATCCCATTGCATGAAACTGCCGAGCCCAACCGGGAGATTCAATGCAACGATCTCCAGCACACCTCCCAATGTATTCTTGCCATGAATCGTCTTTTCGATCTCATCTCGCATCTTTTGCGCAGAAGATTCAACCGGGCAACGCACATCTGATTCCTCCGCGTGAGCGAATCGTTCTTCATAGGGCATCTCGCCAAAGTCAGTTTGGATTTCGCCAATGGATGAAACGTATCCGCCAATAATAATTCCAAATTGATTCAGGAAATGTCTGCACACCGCGCCCGCCGCGACTCGCATGGTCGTTTCGCGCGCAGAGGCACGTTCGAGTGCGGGACGTAAATCCCTGTAGCCGTATTTGACCACACCTGTTAGATCCGCATGACCGGGGCGTGGAGCCGTCATCGGCTCGATGGCTTTGCCTTTCCATTTAATATGATCCGCGTTTTGAACAAGCATCGCTATAGGAGCGCCTGTCGTCTCTCCAGCCATGACGCCGCCAAGGATTTGCACACTGTCGTTTTCGATCTTCATGCGTCCGCCGGAACCATAGCCTTGTTGACGACGAGCAAGTTCCTTATTAATGATGTCAGGGGTGATGGTTAAGCCAGCAGGCATACCGTCCAGGATGGCGGTCAGTGATGGTCCATGGGATTCACCTGCGGTGAGGAAACGTAGAGGCATAAAAACTCCGTAACGGGTAAGTGGCAATTCGCAGTTGAGGATTAGAGATTGGAAACTGGAGATTGTTCGATGGAGGCACGCATTATTTCTCGCGAGGGATCATGTCCAGTCCAAATTGTAAAGGACAAAGCCGCTTGTTCAATTAACATACCAAGCCCTGTGGTGGCATGCAATCCCTGTGCGCGAGCATCACGTACAAGCTTCGTTTCGCGTGGATTGTAGACTAAATCATATATCAGTGTGTGTTTCGAAAGAATGACGTTTTCGGGCAGAGGCGATTGGTTGAAGTTTGGGGTCATTCCAAGGGGTGTGGTGTTGACGATGAGGTGGAACGAAGAAAGAAGCGGGAGAAAAGTCTCATCCCTGGGAATCTGTAATTGGCAATTGGAGAAAGAGTGGATGAGTTGTTGCGCCTGTTCCATTCGACGGGCGGCGATGGTAACTTTCCAGCCATCATTACACAAAGCGTAGATAACCGAACGGGCAGAACCGCCTGCGCCCAAGACTAGGACAGTTTTCTCCCTCACCCCTAACCCCTCTCCCAAAATGGGAGAGGGGGACTCTGCCAGGAATTTCTTCAGATCAGACAAAAATCCTGCCGCGTCAGTATTATCACCAATTAAATTATTCTCTTTCATATAAATAATATTGACCGCGCCGATAGCCTGAGCGGTTGGCATGAGTTCATTGATGAATGGGATTACATTTTGCTTGTGAGGGATGGTGACGTTGAGTCCAGTAATCTCGCCCGAGCGGACTCGGTCCAGTAACTCCTTCAATCCTTTCATATCATCGGGCGCAATAGGGAACAACGAATATTCACCATCCAATCCACATCCTTTCAAGGCAGCGTTTTGGATTTTGGGAGAGAGACTGTGACTTACGGGAAAACCAATTAATCCGAGTCGTATCATCGCAGTCCATCCAGTACTTCAAAGAAGTTGGGAAAGGTTTTCGAAACACAGGAGGGGTTTTCAATCGTCACGCCATCGAAGCGCAATCCAATCAGCGAAAAAGCCATTGCCATACGATGATCTTTGTAAGTTTGAATGTGGGCAGGTTTAAAGGTTTGACACGGATAAATCGTCATACCGTCTTCGTGTTCTTCCACTTGCACACCCAACCGTCTGAGTTCATTACAGGCTGCGGAAACACGGTCTGTCTCTTTTACTCGTGCAGACTCAATGCCACGAATTCTGGTTGGCGAAGAAGCGAATGGCGCAATAACCGCGAGAGTTTGGGCGGTGTCTGGGATGTCGCGCATGTCCACGTCAAGACCAGCGAGTGACGTGTGACGAGTGACGCGTATTGAGTCGACCATTTCCCCGATGATGCATCCCATTTGTTTCAAGACATCGAGAAAAGCAATATCTCCCTGTTTTGAATTGCGTGAGATGTTTTCGATACGCACTGTCCCACCGCAAATGGCTGGAGCAGCGAAGAAGTAGGAGGCGGCGGAGGCATCGGATTCGATTGGGTAATCGGTAATTGGTAAATAGGAAGCAGGGTGAATAATGAAGCGTTCATAGTTTTGGCGTTCGATCTCCACACCGAAGTCTTCCATGATGGCGATGGTCATGTCCACGTAGGGTTTGGAGTTAAGGTCAGTGATAAGTTCGATCTCGATAGGCGATCCGGCATACGGAGCAACCATCAACAAGGCGGATAAAAATTGGGATGAAATGTTTCCTGCGATTTTTGTTTTTCCACCTGGCAGACCTTTTGCAAATATTTCAACTGGCGGGCAGTTGTTCGTGGCTTCCATCTCCACGCCGAGTTGATGGAGGGCATCGATCAAGTCGCCGATGGGACGTTCGCGCATGCGCGGTTCACCGTCCAAAATATACTCGCCATGACCAAGCGCGAGAAACGCAGAGAGAAATCTCGCGGCGGTACCGGCATTGCCGATGAAGAGTTCGGCTTTTGTTGCAGGAATTTCCCCACCCAAGCCGGCGACTGTCATTTCGTGATTGCCTTCATCGAGTAGGACAGCAAAGCCTAGTTTTTTTAGAGCGTTCGCAAAGTACTTTGAGTCATCTGAAAACAAAGCATTAGTGATTCGCGTGGTTCCGCTGGCAAGTGACGCAATCAGCAGAGCGCGGTTGGTCAATGACTTTGAGCCAGGAACACGCACGGTGGCATTGAGAGGATGCGTTATCGGCTTGATTGGGAGGGAAGATAAAGTGGTCAACATACACGAAGAAAGAGGCAAGAAGTAATCAGTTCCCGATGAGGGTTTGGTAGCTTGAACGGGATTGATTCAAGATAGCTTCAAGTTGTGAAAAGTCTTCTGATGCCAATGCGGATTCAATTCCGGATAATTGCTTTTGCAAATCATGCAAGGCATTCAGAACATTTTCTCGATTCGATTGTAGTACACCAAGCATCATTGAGGATGGAGTTGCAGCTATACGACCGGTGGATCTGAATCCGGTGCCCACAAAAGCGGCAAGATCATTCGGTGTGGCAAGAGCAAGTGCGGATGCAAGCAGAAACGGCAAGTGACTTGTGAAGGCAAGGATGCGGTCATGCTCCGTTGCGTCTAGGACAGTCGCTTTTGCACCGAGGGCTTCTATGATTTGATGCGCAGCAGACAAAGCTCGCGGTGAAGTTCTCTTCAATGGAGTCAACAAAAACGGCGCGCCGTAGTAGAGAGTCCGTTCGGCGTTGGCGAGAGAGAGTTTTTCCTTGCCGCAGATGGGATGTCCGCCAATGGGGTCGAAGCGTTCGGGCAGGCGCGACATGGAATCGACAATCAAGCTTTTTGTTGAACCCAGGTCCATGATGATGCAGGGATTCGGTGTGAACGACGGCAATTGCTCTAGCAGAGTCAATATCGCGGGGACGGGTGCGGACAAAATAACGAGGTCCGCTTCGGGAAGGAGTTTCGAGGGATCGCTGTCCGCGTGGTCCACGATGTGTTGGGACAGGGCAAGCTCACGCGTTGGAAGATGCGGATCGATCCCACAGAGTACGGCGCACTTTCCACGCAGTCCCAGCGCGAGCGAGCCGCCCATCAATCCCAATCCGATGATGGCGACTTTTGACTCCGCGAGATTAAAGTTAGATTGTGACATCCCTCACCCTAGCCCTTACCATCCCCGAAGGGGGCTCCCACAGGGAGAGGGGACACCAGACGACGATCCACCGCTTCCGCGACCGCTTTGACTTGCTTCACCATTATGGCGAATGCCTCGGGCGTGAGCGACTGCTTGCCATCGGAGATCGCGTGCGCTGGGTCCTGATGCACTTCGACGATAACGCCATCCGCGCCCGCCGCGACGCCCGCCTTCGCCACCGCAGAGACATACGCCGAGTCGCCGGTGGAATGACTCGGGTCGATGATGACCGGCAGATGCGTGAGACGTTTGAGAACCGGAATGGCATTGATATCGGTGGTATTGCGCGTGGCAGTTTCAAAGGTGCGGATGCCGCGCTCGCACAACATGACGCGCGTGTTGCCGCCGCTGAGGATGTATTCGCTTGCCATGAGCATTTCTTCGATGGTGGCAGACATGCCGCGCTTGAAGAGGACAGGTGTGCGGGTCTCACCGATGGCACGCAGCAAATTGAAGTTCTGCATGTTGCGTGCGCCAAGCTGGAAGACATCCACATATTTTTCCATCATCTCGATTTGCGAGACAGCCATCACTTCGACAACGATGGGCATACCCGTTTTCTCGCGGGCTTCGACAAGATATTCGAGTCCCTCTTCTCCAAGCCCCTGGAATGAATATGGGGAAGTGCGCGGTTTGAAGATACCACCGCGAAGTGCATTCGCCCCTGCTTCTTTGACTGCCTGAGCAATTTCCAAAATTTGTTCGCGAGACTCAACCGAGCACGGTCCGGCGATGATAGGGACTTCCGTGCCACCGACGGTGAATCCGTCCAGTTGAAAAACTGAGTCGTGCTCATGGAATTGGCGTGAGGCAAGTTTGTAGGGTTGTGAGATGCGTTGGACCGCCATCACCCCAGGCAGCGCTTCAAAAATTTCCTTGGCAACGTAGTGACCATCCCCCACCGCGCCGATGATGGTTTGCTCGACGCCGAAGATGGGATGGGATGTCAATTTCTGTTTTTCGATCTCGGCAATAACGCCGTCAATCTGTTCCCTGGTTGCACCTGGGTGCATGATGATCATCATGATGAGAGATTCCTTTTTATTTTGAATATTCAGTGGTCGAGTAATTCCAAGCGACAGCGAGTAACGTATCGAGACCACAGCATTTTCAAGTTACTTGATATTTTCTAGTTACAGGTGGTCTCGATACGCGCCTTCGGCGCACTCGACCACCGAGGTAGCCTACGCCCAACCCTGCTTTACATATTCAGCCTGAGCCACAGCGAGTTTGCGTCCCATGACTTGGGCAATCTGCCCGACTTGTTTGATCATCGCGGCAAACTTTTCAGGTTTGAGCGATTGCTTGCCGTCCGAGACCGCGTGTGCAGGGTCGGGATGCACTTCAACGATAAGTCCATCCGCGCCTGCTGCAATTCCTGCGCGTGCGATGGCAGCGACATAATCGGCATGACCCGTTGCATGAGAAGGATCAAGGATAACCGGCAGATGAGTCAGATTTTTCAGAACAGGGACGGCATTGATATCGGTCGTGTTGCGTGTGGCAGTTTCAAAGGTGCGGATGCCGCGCTCGCACAACATCACGCGCTGATTTCCCCCGGCAAGAATATACTCGGCAGACATGAGAAGTTCCTCGATCGTCGCAGAAAGTCCACGCTTGAGCAGCACGGCGGTGCGCGTCTCCCCGACGGCACGCAGGAGATTGAAGTTCTGCATGTTGCGCGCGCCCACCTGCAACACGTCAACATATTTGACCATCGCGTCGATCTGGACTTGTGACATGATCTCGACGACGATGGGCAAGCCCGTTTTCTCGCGTGCTTCGGCAAGGAGTTCGAGTCCTTCCTCGCCAAGTCCCTGGAAAGAATAGGGCGACGTGCGCGGTTTGAAGACACCTCCGCGTAAAGCACACGCGCCCGCCTCTTTCACGGCCAGGGCCGTTTCGATGATCTGGGAGCGACTCTCCACTGAACACGGTCCCGCGATGACGGCGATCTCATCCCCGCCAACCGTGAATCCATCCAATGGGAGAATGGTATTTTCCGGATGGAATTGACGCGAGGCAAGTTTATAGGGTTGTGTGATGCGCTGGACTGTTTCGACTCCGTCCAGCCCTTCAAAACGATCTGTGGGAATGCTGTGCGTCTCGCCGATGGCGCCGATGATCGTCGCTTCGACTCCCTGCGAGAGGTGAACGCTCAGTCCTTCCGCTTTTACCTGCGCAATGACCGCTTCCACCTGTTGCGGTGTGGCATTGGCTTTCATTATGATCATCATGATGATTTCTCCAAATTCCGTTGGTCGAGACGCAAGCAGTCGAGACCAACTGGTTTCAAGTTATTTTTTGTTCGAATCTAACTATTGGTCTCGATATGCCCCGACGATCACGGGGCTACTCGACCAACGATGCATTATTGCGCCGCAACCAGGTCGGGTCTTAGTTTTACGGCTTCACGCAAATAGACATGCGTAATTTCATTCTGTGGAAGATTCGTATTCCAGTGCACAAGAACGCGAATCACTCTCGGCAAACTGCATGGGACGGGAATCTCGCGCGCACAAAGCATCGGGACGAGTCCCCAGCCCATCTGACGGGCTCCCTGCGCCGGGAAGGTGGATGCGAGGTCATCGGTCACAGTAAAGAGGGCACTGGCAACATCTTCAGGTCGCATCCCTTCATTCTCTGCCAAAATTTCTTCGAGCAGTTCGCGCGTGGCCTGCAAGATGAGTTCCGGTTCATCGGCTGAGACGGTGGTCGCGCCACGGATTCCACGGATTGGCATATGTTGCTCCTGATTGCCCTCACCCCCGTCCCCTCTCCCATTGGGAGAGGGGTGCCGAAGGCGGGGTGAGGGATAAAATAAAAGAGCGAGACCGCCTGGTCTCGCTCTTTTTGCATACAGAGATATTATCTGTCTACTTAAGCGCCACCAACGGCAACCGATTAGGAGCCGTAAAATAATAGTACGCAAACCAACGAGTGGACTTAAGCATATTGGGCGCAATTTTATGCCAGTGTTGAGAATGCGTCAAGGTCATTTTTGAATACCTTCAAGTATAATTATGGGTTCGAGGAATCCCAACATGTCTTCCTTCTCACACAAAATTGATGAATGGATGAAAGAAGCCGAGGCTCGCCCCGGGTCGGCGGTGACGATTGTGAAGTTGATCGCCAAACGTCTGCGGGAATTGACCGAGCGCAACGAGGAATTGCTGACCGAGAATATTGCCCTGCAGAACGGCTCGCGCGTCGAGGACTATCAGAAGCGCATCGCCCACCTGGAATATCAACTGGACCTGCTCAAACGGCGTTTCGGCACGGACGAGTCCATGCTGGCTGAACTCCCTGCAGTGTCCATCGAGGAATCAACGCTCAGTCTGCTCGTCTACAACAACTATGGACGAATCTTCCGCATCGAGCTCAACACGGATATCCAGGCGCTGGGCTGCATCACGGACGAAACACTTCAAAACAGTGAGCAGCCTCGTTTGCTCGCAATGCCATCCAATGAAGAAGTGCTGTTGCTGTTCACCTCGGGGCGAGTGAGTACATGCGCCGTGAGCAACATCGCAACCGTTGAAATTGGCAGCGAATGGACGTGGGATCAGGCTGCTCGGCCTGATGAACCCCGAGCAGGAGAATTTCTGGCTTGCATTATGCCTTTCTCGCGTTTACCGCTCTCCGAGTTCCTCATGCAGGTCAGCCGCCGCGGCTGTGTAAAGAAGACGATGACATCCATGGCACAGTCGATTCTTGGCAATCATTATCTCGGCAAAGGCACACTGCAAAAGTCTGATCAGTCGTTTGATGTAACGCTCTGTTTGAAAAAGGATCTTTATGCCTTCGTGACGTTCGAAGGAAAAATAATTGGTCTCGATGTTGATGAACTCTCGTATAGCGCGGAAGAACGCATCAAACTGACTGCCAGTGATTATGTCATCGCTTCTTTTGTGCCCCACTCTGACGAGTCCATGTTGTTCGTGACTCAAACGGGCAAGGTCATCCATCGCGAGCAGAATAGTCTTGAGTTATCAAAATCCCCCCTGGCAAAAGGACAGTCCCTGATCCCACCTGCGCGGCTCGAGCAGGGAGTCCGTTTTGTCGGCGCGGCGTCGGTCCGCAATAACGATCGGATCGCGGTGCTGGATTCAAAGGGGAATCTCAACGTCCATCTGGCGGAATCCATTACCGGCGTCGGTTCGATCGAAGCCAAAGGTTTGACTGGCGTAGCCGTGTCCATCGGCGTGATTCCTGGCGAGCGTGGAGGGATGTGAATCCATGAGCGTCAAAGTTGGCGTTGACTTTGGGACATCCAATTCAGGAGTCGCGCTGTACGATGGTCAGCGCGTCCGGTTGCTGCCTATCGACCCAAAAAATGTTCTGCCCGAAGTCGTCAAGACGGTGCTGTATATCACGCGTGATTACCGCCCGTCCATCGGGCAGGAGGCCGTGGAGAACTACTACCGCGATAACGTCAACCGCCAGAGACGTTTTGTAAAACAGTGGACGGGCGAGATCGACGTATTCGGGGCGGACATGCACTACGTGCAGGATGTTTTCGTCTACGTGGATGAACTCCAACCTGGGCGATTGCTGCAATATCTCAAGACCGCGCTCCGCAAAGAGCGATACGAAGGAACCCAGATTTTCGAGCGCTATTACACGGTGGGAGACCTGGCAAGGACTTATTTGAGTCTGTTGAAATTGCGCGCTGAAGATGTCCTGGGTGAAAAGATCGATGCCGTGACATTGGGCCGCCCGGTCAAGTTTTCCGACTCACCCGAGCAGGATTCCAAGGCACAGGAGACTCTGCGCCAGGCCGCCCAGGATGCCGGCTTCAAGGAAGTGGACTTTGAACTGGAACCCGTTGCCGCGGCGTTGTTTTACGAACAATCGATGACAAGACCGCAGAACGTCCTCATCTTTGACTTCGGTGGCGGCACACTCGATATCGCGGTGATGCGATTAGGCGACGCGAAGTCGCGCAACGTGTATGCCAGCGGCGGCGTGGATATCGCCGGCAGCGACTTCGACCGGGCCATTATCGAGAAGCGCATGCTCCCGCACTTCGGGTATGGACGCGTCAAGTATCATCCCGAGATCACGGACATGATCCACGCCATCCCCGATTGGATGGCACTCCCGTACCTGGGCACGCCCATCAACAGGAATATTCTGGAAAAAGCCATTCAGGCCGGAACAGCGCCCATTCAAATGAAGGCACTACAGGGACTGATTTATAACGACCTGGCGTTCACATTCTATAACCGCGTGGAGGCCGGGAAGATCGCATTATCCACTGATGGCGCGACAATCATCAGCCTGGAAGACAAGGATATAGCATTATGGGAGTTATACACCCGCCATCAGTTCGAATCCGATATTCAGCATTATCTGGTGGATGTGGAAAAAGTCCTGCTCGATACGATTGCCAGGTCCGGGCTTGACCTTGAAGAAATTGACGCGGTGGTGAAGACAGGCGGTTCGTCGAACATTCCGCTATTCACGGGAATGCTTGCTCGCATTTTTGG
>JBGPNQ010000128.1:0-13214 GCA_041487615.1 Anaerolineae bacterium | reverse complement strand
TGTGGTCTGGCTCCAGTTCACTCCAGCCGGTGCACCTGTGTTGAGGTTCGTTGTGTTGGCTCGATTGAAATTATCGAGTACGCCAAGTGTCGGCAGTGCAGGAGTAACCGTATCGGTATCGGTGGCAGTGTTGTTTGCAGGTGCGGGGTCGGCCGATCCACCGGTATTCGTTACCGAGGCAGTATTGACCAATGATCCTGCCGGCGTTGACCCTAATAATGTCGCGTTCACAGTGAAGGTAACGCTGCCGCCAACACTCAGGGTAACATTTGCATTGATATTTCCAGTGCCGTTGGCCGGACAGCTTGCGCCGCCCACTGCAGTACAGGTCCAACTAATGTTAGTCAGGTTGGCGCTGAAAGTATCTGCGACAGTTGCCGTCGTGGCGTTTGGACCGGCATTTGAAGCCGTAATTACATAGGTGAGTGCTGCACCAGGTGCCACGCTGGTTACATTGTCTGTCTTGGTGATCGACAGATCAGCGGTCGGGGTTTGCAACTCATCTGCTCCTGCATCGAAACCACCGCCTCCAGGGCGTACATCAAGATCGATGTCGAACGAAGGTGCAAGAATGGATGCGGGAGGCTGCTGATAGGAGGGCGCGGCTTTGAGGGCTGCGCCGAGATTTGCAGCCGGAGAGCTGCTCGGCAGATGGTAATTGCTCAACAGACTCGGGGGCAGGTCGGCCGTCACCATAATAGCGCCGACAAAGTTCACGTTCGTGCGCCAGGATGTGAAGGACAGTGGGATATTGATGCTGTTGATGACAGCCGGGTCTACAGCCAGGTTCGTGGGGCTGGCAATAATTCCCGTTCCATCCTGGCGGATGGAATTGGTTGGCGAAAGGAAGCCCGAGCCGTCAAACAGACCCATATCCCAGGAATTGATCGGGTTGGCATCTCCTGCGGCACCGATGCCGGTCACCATGTTCAGGCCTTTGGTGCCTGCACGGTTATCCCAGAAGATATTGTTGAAGAGCAACGGGTTGCTATAGGTCGGTGAACCGCCGGGGAGAGTACTCTGCAATTGAGCGCTATTGGGCCCGGTGGAGAGTCCAGCAGGAGCAGGTTGACCGTTGCTGGTGATCGCCGTTGCGGTGGTGATGTTCTTCATAACCGTGTTATTGAAGAAACGCACGTTGGGTGCATCGTCGAGAGCGACTCCGCCGCCTTCGTGCATGGAAACGTTGTTCACAATCATATTGTTGTACACATTCATCGGGAAGTTGCCGGCCATCAGGAAGCGCAAGCCACCACCATCATCTTCAGCCATATTGGCTTGAATGAGATTGTTATAGATATCCACCGCGCCGGAGCCTTTCGCTCCACTGGTCGTGTTGTAGTTGGCAGTGGGATCCGCCGCAAGTTCACCTGCGATGGTAATGCCAGCACCTTCATCGTACGAATGGTTGAAATAGATGCGGTTATCGTGGATCTTGCCGTTGGGGCTGAAACCGAAGTGGCTGATGCCACCACCGTATTCCGCCGAGAAGTTGCCACAAATATCGTTGCCCGCAACTTCATAGTTCTCAGCACCATTGAAGAGTCCAATGGCACCGGCAAGATTCGTTCCGCCGTTGGCCAAGATGCGGTTGTTGGCGATCCGTACGTTATCGTTCTGGTTGTCAGTCTCATTGATGCCGGTTGTCGGATCGTTCGGAAGACTCGGCGTGCCGATGCGGATGGCGCCATACGAACCACCGTTGCCATCGATCACGTTATTGGTGATCTGGAGGTTGCGCACAAACGAATTGGCAAAGATCGCTCCGCCTTGCGTGGTGACCTGGAGAGCTTCCAGAGGTCCAGGGAATCCGCCGAAGATGGCATTGAGATTTCCAGGCAGACCTTGCTGATCACCACCACGAATATCGAATCCATCAATGGAGGCCTTGAAGGTCGTGGAACCAAATGAGCCGGCCCGGTTAATATTGGGATTGCCGGTATCTGAAGCCAGGACGTAGATCACCTGACCGTCGTTGATATCCTGATTGCCATCCCAGGTAAGAGTGCTGACTTTGCCGAGCCAGTTCGTGGCAAGGGCGGTATCGCCACCGAAGGCAATGCCATCGATGATCGAACCCTGGACAATGGAACCATCGGGCCGGACTCCGCCGGGGCCCACGCCCTGTAATTTGACCGGGGCGTACATGATCGGGTTTTCGTAGTAGGCGCCGCGTCCGTTGTAGCGGGGATTGTTATTATCGACAGCGCCGGGATAGACTACGACGAGAGAATCCTTGTACGAAGCTTGAGATGCAGCGGCATCGATCGCGCTCTGGATGGTGCTATAAGGATGACCCGGCCCAACCTCGAACAGCGATGGCTGGCCGCCGCTATTTACGGTTACAGTAACATTACCGCCACCGAAGTCATCGACTCGCGCTTCAACCGATGAAGCGGTGCCGGTTCCTTCGAAGCGCAGGCCGATGCGACCTGTCATGCCGCTTCCCGCGCCTGGCACATCCACACGCCCAATTTCACTGCCATTTTTATAGACAATGATGGTACCAGTGGTGCCCAGGATGCCTGTCGAAAGCACGCGGGCTCCAAGTTGATCGCCGTTCGAGAACACGGCGTTTTGTCCGGTGATCTCAAGCTGTTCGGTAACATTCGTGCCATTTGTCAACTTCGTGCGGACACGTACCGACATTCCCTCAGGATCTGGATCGTTGTTATTATCCAGCGCCACTTCGATCCAGCGAGCTCCGTTGCCAGAGATGCCGTTGTGTTTGAGCACCAGGCCCTGCTCGTTCGCCGCGGGATTGGCTGAAACCTGACGGAAGGTGACATACGCTTCCTGGTCTGCGCCAAACGAAGTATTCCAGCGTGCCATCGATACATTATTAATATTGGTAGTGTTGTTGGCACGAATGCGCAGATAATCGTTGCCGGTGCCCGGATTATTGATCACAGCAAAGGCGCCTGCCGGGCTCGCGGTCCAGTTGGCACCCAGACTGCTGCGGTTCGTGAAAGCATCCAGCGGGGTTGCATTGGCGGGGAAGGGGGTCACAGAAACGGCTGTGCTGTTCATGACATAGAAGCTCAAACCATTGACCGTCTTCATGCCATTGCCGGATTTGATGCTCAATTGATGACTTCCACCAGGAGTGCCGGATGGTACCGTTACAGCAATATGTCCATCATTCCAGGAAGTGGTTGTTAAGGGCGTGCCATCCAGCAAGACTTGTCCTGTCGTAGCACCAAATCCATAACCATCAACGGTGAATGTATCGGGACCACTGGCAAGATTCGCATATGGCTTGCTCACTGCCAACAGTTGTGGCTGGGTGGCATCCGCCGTACACGCGATGGGTGCGATCGTCTGACTGTTGGGGATTTGTACAGCCACAGCAACAGGCGTCGGCGCCAGGTCGGCAGGCAATGTCAGGCCGGGGAACGCCTCAAACTCAGCCGCGATCGTGCGATATTGTGGGTTGTAGTTGGCATTCCACTTCCCCGGTACGCCCGGGTCATTACCGACGAAGCGATATAGATTTGCGCATACACCGGAAGGTGTCGGGCAACTGATGCGGTTGGTGGATGGAAGCAGCACATCCCAATATCCGTTGTAATCTGCTTCGACCGTATCGATCAGACGGTTGGTGTAATCGTAAATACCAATTGGCGAAAATGACACCGGCAGCTTCTCGCCATACCCAAGCGACTTGGGATTGCTCGAGAAGTTCAGGTCATCCACAATGAGTCCCCAGAAGCGACCTGGAAGCGGGACATCGGTAAAGAAGTTGAAGCCCGGAGCCACGGATTTTCGGTCCGCAAGGTGGACGAGTTTCATATCGCACAAAGGCTTGGGCTGTCCCTCATAGATGGTCCCGCCGATATCAACGAAGGTGGGGTTCTCCACCGGCGAGGATGGATCTACATGTACTCCAACAGGCAGGCCGTTCGTGTCGTAGCCCGCACCATCCATGGCAGGATAACCATCAGTTCCAGAGCCACCCAGGTCCACGGTGTGTAAGGCACCGGCACAGGCAGGCGGCGGCACCTGGGGTATGAAGGAATCACCATTGGCAATGTTGATATCCTCTTCACGAGTCACTTGATAGAGAGGGCGGTTATGAATCGAGTCATTGGGGATCTCAACCTTGACCAGGTAATCCTTATTCGATGGCAGCGGCGAAAAATCACCATTTGCGCAGGCGCCCGTGTTCGGGTCATAACCACCTGCCGCAAAGCATCCATCGCCGAAGCCGTAGTTGCCATCCACCGCTGCGCCGAAGTTTTCATCGGGTGTTCCAACGCCATCCGCCATGGGACCAAATTGCACGCCCATCATCGGAGATTCAAGGCACGGTGCATCGGCACCAAGAGGCAGGGCAGCTTCATCCACGCCGTGGGCAAGCGGATTGCCATCCACGTTACGCGCCACACAACCGGAAGGCCGTTCCCAGGTTTCTGAGACATACTGGTTCAGCAATGGGCCGGTCGCATAGGAACCATCCGCGTTCAACTGGTAGAGTCCCATTGGATCACAAGGGGCTGTTGGGACTCCATTGACGTCGTACGGACAATCCACGGGCGCATAGAGATCGACGTTCAACCCGGAAATGCTGGGCTGCCAATCTTCTATGGCTGCATAGGCAGGATCCAACTCATTGCGTGTGGTATCGTAACTGAGCGTGCCTACGATGCCGCCGTTCGTGCCGGGATCATAGGCCTTCACGCCCCAATCCAGGCGCCCACCCAGACCGATGACCGGGTGCAGGTTTACATCCACACCCTGACCGAGAATGGTGGTCTCCGTGGGCTGGTTATCTGCCTGGTAGGTAATTCCGGTGGTCTGGAAGCCATCCACATACGCCTCTTCTACAAGCCACTGCGTGATGGGATAGGCGTTTTCCATCCAGTAATAACCGGCTTGGTCCGTGTGGACGGCTGTCGCGCCGCGGTCCATAATGGAATTCTCACGCGTGCGCATGACAATGGGGAAGTTGGGCATGCCGGGCTCACCATTATCCATCTTGCCATTGCCATTGAGGTCGTTGAAGACGTGTCCCTCGATGGTTGTCCACCAACCCAACATGGAGAGGGAACCCAGGTTGACTGTTTCGCTGTTTCCAACGGAGACATTCTGTTCAAAGAAGATGTAATCCTGCGGTTCATCCCACAGGCCGAGTACGTAATCGCCAGCCGGCACATTCGGGATCTGGAAATTGACAGGATCACAGGCAGCATTACAGTCGAATTCATTGACGAATACTGTTTGATCGCCATTGTTGATATCAGAAAGGGAAACAAACAAACGATGGATGGGATTCTTGTCCTTGGCCTTTGCACCAAGCAGACCCGTCTCACCGACAATTCCACCTGTTGGCGGAATATAGGCGCTGACCGCCAGGCTCTTTCCAGTGATGGTACCGCAACTTGCCCCACAGGAACTCATGTTATGCACCGAAGATCGAACATAACCGAAGAAGGTGGCCGGGAAGGGTTCGCCGCCGACCGCAAATTCAGTGTCCAGGCCGGTTGAACCTTCCAACACCCACGAATCCCAGTCATGGTTACCTTCGAGCGTGGTGGTTTGAATCCAGTTTGATTGATTCGGTGGGACGACCGAAAGAGCATAGCGATTCGGTCCCAGATTGGGAATAATCAGCTTTCCTTCGATCACGGCTCCCACAGGGATGGGATCACCTTCCAGGGTCTGATTGATGTTCGAACCCAGCAGGGAATCTTCAGCCGTTGTAAATGCGATCGGGCAGCGACCGAACGAGTCGACCGGATTGACCGTACCGACATCGATGCCGTTTGCCACAACATAACATTTGCTTACGCAATGGCTGTTGCCGCACAGAGGATCACCATAGACGTCTGTGGTGACCTCGTCAATATAGTCGTTGATATGGCCGACAAACCCGGCCAGTCCGCGCTCTCCCGGGACGTCCGGTGCGCTGTTGGTGGGAGCCATATCTTCGAAGACCGCCGCCTGAATGGTCCCATCCGGCAGATCATAGGGCTGCATTTTTACAGTGACCAGGGTGGAACCCGTGAACGGCACCGTGAAATGTTCGCCGTCGATCTTGTAGCCGTCTGCCAGAATAGAGATCAAATAACGGCCATCCGGCAGAGTGACTCCGCTGGCAAAATCGGCCTGATCTCCCTGGGTCACGATTGGGCTGCTGCTTTTCACGCCTGCCACCGACACCCAGTCACAGGTGCCGGGATAGCCAGCATCCTGAGGGGAGCAACCGCTTCCAGGAGCTGGACTGCGCTGCGCCGTTGTGCCCGTGTTGTCCACGTTGATGATGTATTTATAATTGGCGATAGGCACTGAATCCGTGGCGCTGATCACCTGAAGCGTCATTGTATTTGGCGCTGCAAGAGGCGCAGGATTGGTCTGTGCATTGGCAGTCAATGGAGATTGTGCCCCTACGAGCATGGCAAATATCAGCATTAGAACTGCCAGACGATGACCCACTACATAAAAAGTACTCGATTTGGTTTTCATAAATGTTCATCTCCTTGAATCATTTAAAAATTGCCTGTCCAGATAAGTATGCACGTTTGAATGTATTCTCCTTTTCTGAAATAAGATAATGACCGGACTAGTTCAACTTCATGGCGTCGATCAGATCGTTCGCCGATCGCAGTCTCACAGTTTGCCTGCGCACCACATGTATCCAATTGTTCTCCTGGCTGATCACAATTACAGGCGTGCCGGGCTTCGCAATCAACACACGCACCAACAGGGCTTCTGCCGAAAAAGGTGATGACTCTTCCAGCAGGATCAGGTCTGGTTCAGCGTGCGAAACTTCCTTGAGAAAGCCTTCGAGGTCATGTGTGGTACTTTCAAACAATGCGATATCGTCGGTCATGCTCAACAACAAGCTGGACACAAGGTCTCGAAATAAAGAATCCTGGCGCACCCAAAGAAGACAACGTTTATACAAGGGGGAAATTACCTCTGAGAGTTCTTCCTTATATAAAATATGCTTTCAGGACGGAAAAGTCTATGACCTGTTGCAGAAATTTGGGGTTAAAAAAGGATTAACTTTTATCAAGGGTTTGTACTAAAAGAGTTAACCCGCAGGTTAATTCAAGGATTAACTCCTTCCTGGCCCGATTGGTGGTGATTTCGTACAATGTGGGGTGAGCAGGCGATTAAATTAAAAAAACCACCTTTTCGATGGTTTTTTTGGGGTGATGAACCAGGTCAATACAATTTAATTTTGTGGTCTTACATGGCCCGCTCGGCAAATTTCGGTTGATTCGCAGCGATCAACCCGGCCTCCCTGCGATTTTGAACCTGCAATTTTTCCAGGATGCTGCGAATATGATGCTTCACCGTGTTTTCGGATAAGAATAAACGCCGTGCGATCTCCTGGTTGGACGCTCCATTCCCCAATTCGCGCAACACATCCAATTCGCGGGCACTGAGCCTGGAAAAGGCTTTATTATCGGGTTCGGATTTTCGGGTCTGGGAAAACTCGTCCACCACCCGGCTCATCAGCTGCCGCGATAACGCCGTCTCTCCTTTTGCAAGCGCGCGCAGACTTGAGGTCAGATCGGGACTCGGTGTGTTCTTGGCCATGTACCCTTTTGCGCCCGCCCGCAGTGCTTCGAATAGCTTGTCATCCGATTCATACATCGTGAGAAAGACGATCTTGCACTGGGGCAGTTCGACCAGGATCGTGCGCGTGGCATCGACGCCGGTGCCATCCGGCATTGAAAAATCCATCAGGATAATATCGGGCTTGTACGCACGGGCGAGACTAATTGCCTCATACACACTCCCGGCGCTGCCCACCACCTCAAAATCCGAAGTCGCCTGAAACAGGCTGATCAATCCCTCACGGAACAGGATATGATCATCGACGACCAGGATCTTTTTGCACGGCAATGCTTTTGAGCCATTGTTATTAGTAGTCATGATGTACCTCGTAATTTGCTGACGACTGGAACGGGAGCGCGCAGCGTAATGGTTGTACCGGCATATCTCGAGGACTGTATTTCGGCAGTCCCACCGATCCCCATCATTCGCTCGCGCATGATTTCCAGGCCAAAGTGTTTGTGACCGGCAACGCTGTGAACATCAAAGCCCACTCCATTATCCGTAACGGCGATGGAGAGATGATCCGCATCCCAGTCGAGAAGGACATCCACGCGGCTGGCATGGGAGTGTTTCTCCACATTCGAAAGCGCTTCCTGGAATACGAAAAAGACCGCTCGCTGCAGCTCCACCGGGACGGCTTTTGAAGTCCCCTGATTGGTAAACTTGAGCTCAATATTCGAACGCAGAGCTATTTTTTTGGCATGCTCCTGAAGATAATTCGTCAGCAGCGGAGTTGAATCCGGAATCGTAACTTCGAGCTTGTTTCGCACAAATCGGTAGGACTCATCTGCCACATCCTTCATGCGCCTCAACTCGGTTCTGGACCCATTCTCATTCACCAGAAGTTCAGGTTGATCTACAAACTGCTCCAGCTTCATGCGCAGGTACCCAAGATTCTGTCCAAGATTATCATGCAGGTAATGAGACATCGCATGGCGTTCTGCCAGCGCCGTTTCAGTAACTTCCAGTGCCGAGAGTCGTTTTCGATCCTGCCCGGCCATCAACGAAATGATGATTTCATCGCTGAGGTTCGCAAGGATTTCCTGTTTGTCCTCGGTGATGTCATATCCGGGTTTCAGGACAAATCTGAACAGGGCATACACGCTATCCTTGTAGAATATTGGATAACCATAGGATGGAAAATCCTGGTTGTTTTTCGGGGCGATGGAAATGGCACAACGGTGTGGCTGCAGCGTCTTTTCGGCATTCTCTTTGGCACAGATCAAACAATCCAGATTGAGAAACGGATTTCCGTCGAAACCATCTTCGACCCATTCCGCAATGGGTTCGAATTCGCCGGATAAAGGTTTATTGAAAAACAAGTAGGCTGCCTTGGCATCCACCAATTCAGCAAGTTGTTTGGTAAGCAGTTTGGTCAGAGCCTCCCAGCTTTGGTAGGGCAAAATTTCCAGGCTCATTTTGTGCTTGTACTTCAGGATATTCATCGAACTTCGTTGCTTCTTTTCGACCCGCAATATGACTTCGAACAATAACTCCATTGCCCCCAGCAACATAAAATAAATAATGATCTCACCCAGGTGAAAAGTGTCGGAGATTCTGAACTTAAATTCAGCTGTTTCCACACCTACCAGCAGGACCAACGTCACAGCGATTGCCACTCGAAAATATCTGGCAGACTTTATCACCAACGATTCAATTTTCTGAATGATCATGGTCGTCAATTGCTTCCATTCTGTATTGGCAGTTTGGACCTTCTGCGCGCGCGTGAACACCTCGACCCATAACCCCAGGCCGGTAAGCAAAACAAAATAGATCAGGATTTCAGCTATATGAGGTGCGTCAGGTCTTCGGAGATCGAAGTCAGTCGTTTCCACCCCGACCAGCATGACGAAGACCACAACCATTACCATCCGCAGATATTTTGCGGACTTGGTTGCGGTCTTTTCGGTCGGAAGAATTACCGGTGCAGAAGTTTTGGCCGTATGAAAAAAATGGCGCAGCACGATGAAACCTCAGTACATAATGAAAACAGAGCCCAGGCACAAAATATCAAATAAATTACGGAATCAAGACGTATCAATAGGCACTTGGTTACACCAATTCGGTCTTAATTGTCTGGAAATTTTGGAGAGAAGGTTACACCTTCCTGGAAACATTTGGGCGCAACGGCAGGAATGCCCGCATCGAATTCTGATGCTCGTCATGGGGAGCGAAAAACGGACCCTCGGCACGAGACATCCCGCATGAATCGATCAGCGGACGTGATGAGCGTCATGAAAATCATGAAAGATGAATTTTGATCGTGCGGCTTTTGTCCGGGGCGAGTGTGAACGGCTTCAAGGAAAGCGTCCGGGTGGAAGCCTCGTATGTTCCGGGGATCGAAGCACCGGCTGTTGCATCGACGCCGCGCACGTGGATACGGTAGGTACGCCGGCCAGGAACGAGACTTGTTTCACCCCGGACCGGGCGGACGGTGAACGCCCCACCTTCGAAGGCGAACGTGGTGAGCGCGTATTGGCCGCGCAGATAATCGTTCGTTTCGCCATCATCTTCATACAGGTCAAACGTATTGTCTGCACCTGGGAAGATATAAATATCCAGCGCGGTTGGATTGTCGATCCCATCCCAACCGGCTTCCGGAGCAAGCGGAACGATCGCGCCTGCTTTGGCATAGACCGGAATATCCTCGAGCGCCGCCTGGACCTTGTGCCAGCCTCCGCCGGAGATCGACTCGCCGGTGAAGAAGTTGAACCAGTCCCCGGCGGGAAACCAGACTCGTTTGGAAGCGAGTCCGGTTGAGGCTTGGACAGGAGCCGTGACCGGCGCAGCGATCAATTCCGATCCAAAGTAATACTGGTCGTTCGCCTCGAATGCCGCGTCCTCCTGCATGTTTCCATAATACATCGGAGTGACCAGCGCGAGTCCCGTCTGGTGTGAGCGCCATGCCATGCTATAGACGTAGGGAATGAGCGCATGACGGAGCTGCATGGCATCGCGGGCCGCTTTGAAGTAACGTTCGGGTTTGCCCCACGGACGGCGGTCAAGCTCGGGCCGATTGGTGCTGTGCAATCGAAAGATCGGACTGAAGACGCCGAATTGCACCCAGCGCAAATAGAGTTCGGGTGTCCCGTCCTTGACCATATGACCGCCGATATCATGACTCCACCAGCCATAAGCGACATTGGCTGCCGAGGCGGTGAAGTAGGGCTGGTAGGCCAGTGTGCTCCAGCGCACGTACGTGTCGCCACTAAAGCCGATGGGGTAACGATGATTACCAAGCCCGCCCCAGCGCGAGAACACGAATGGACGTTTGCTCCCATCGCGTCCCAGGTCATGGAAGTGGAGATGGTTCAGGAACCAGAGTGGGTCGAGACCGCGTACTTTGCTCTTTGTGCCCTGCTGCCAGTCCATCCACCAGAAATCGATGCCAGCCGTTTCATGTGGGTGATGAAGGATCTCGAAATAGCCTTCCATAAAATGCGGGTCCGCGATATCAAATGGAATCGGGTTTTCGCTGGCAGGATTCACGTTCATCCATTTTGCCATTCGCTCGTATTGTCCTTCGTGCGGATGGAGTCCCAGCGCAGGATGCAGATTGAGGGCGGTCCGCAGTCCCTGTCCGTGCAGCCAGCGGATAAAGTCTTCAGGGTTGGGGAAAAGTTCACGGTTCCAGGTGTAGCCTGTCCAGCCGCTCGATTGATTTCCAGTTTTGGTGATGTGCCAATCCATGTCGATGATGCAGACGGAGAGCGGAATATCATGGGCGCGAAATTCCGCCATCAAGGATCTGAGTTCATCCTGGGTATACGCCCAGTAACGACTCCACCAGTTACCCAGGATATAGCGCGGAATCATGGGGACATCGCCTGACACGCGCGTGAAATCCCGCATGCAGGCCGCGTAATCAGTCCCGTAACCGAAGAAGTAAAGATCTTTTGCACCGTGCTGATCTGAGGAAATCCCCGCAAGATTTCTCCGTGAACTCTGTGTCTCTGTGACAGATCTGCGCCTTTCGAGCCAGCCAGTCTCATTAAATACCAGTGACTTGGAATCATCCACGACCGCCCAGCCGGATTTCGATAACAGTCCATTCTCAAGTTCGGTCGCACCGGAATCACCATCCAGAGTGCGGGCTGTCCCTTTCAGGTTACCCGATTGCCGCATACCATAACGCCATGTGACGCCCGTCTGCTTGAGGGTGATGGAAAGCGTTTGGCCGCTGAAGCCCTTGGCGGAGATTTGATATTTTAAATGAAGGAAATCAGTTTCGATCTCGATCCGCGAGTTGCTTACAGTTTTCTTGAATGCGGGCACAGGTTGTTCCCGATGCCAGAAGGCTTGCGACGGATGGTCCTCGAACCGATCATCGCCGGCATATTCGAGTCGGATCAGGCGATCGGTCAGCACGGTAAAGCGGACATGCTTCGCGGCGACAACCGCTTCAGGATCTGCAATCGGATGAAACTCAGGAACGGGAGGCAGGGGCATGGAGGATTCTCAACTTTCGTTAAAAATTTTGGAAGGATTCCTAGCCACTCGACAGTTTTAACTTTTAGGGATATGTCGGTGGTCGAGTAGCCCCGAATGTTCGTGGAGGGGCATATCGAGACCACCAATTTCAAGGATTTTTGTCCTTCTTTGGTCTCGATACGGCGGGAGAGCGCCGCCTACTCGACCAACAGATGGCCTTTGAAATAAACTGTCGGGTGGCTAAGAAGGATTCAAATTCGTTTCTATGATAAGGTATTCCATCTGCGCGGGAGAGCAGCGTTCAGCATTCACCGAATTTTACCCGTTCATTGGCCGGTGACAAGACCATGAGTCCAGTGCGGCAGGGAATTCTCAAAATGGTGTCAGACAAAACCCTTGAATCGCAAAGCCGCGAAGCACGCGAAGAAAACGATTAAAATCTTCGCGGTCTTCGCGGTAACGATTGACGATCTTCGGACGTTGCGAAAGTCCTGTTTAGTGCGGATGGTTTGTTCGAGTGACCTACTCGTACATGAACCATGGATAACAATAACATGTCTTGCTGAGCAAAGCGAAGCATCTCTACGATAGTCTCGGAGACCCTTCGCGGAGTTTATCCTGAGTTCATCGAAGGGCTCACATCGTTCCGATGTTCTTTCGGGAGGGTGACATATCCTTTGTCATTGTTCTTAGGTACTCGTGAAGTATCTTCGTAGATTTCCGATACATGTAAACATGTTATACCTATCAAGAAGATAACAAGGAGTTTGAAAATGTCTTTGACCATTTCCAATAAAGGCTGGGTGGTGATTCCTGCTGAATTACGAAAAAAGTACAATCTCCTGCCCGGCACACAGGTTGTCATTGTGGACTACGGCGGCGTACTTTCCATTATTCCAGCTCGCAAAGACCCAATCAAACAGGGACGCGGAATGCTGAAAGGTCTCCCGTCACTCACTCAGGACTTGTCGAAGGAACGCACCAAAGAACGTTCGCGCAAAGCAGGCAGGATCAAGTAAGTCCATGACCGAATCATAGGCATTCGTTTCATGACGATTATTTTGGTTTGAACATTTTTCACGTTAGTTAAATGTAGAAGCCTCCCGGGAAAGCTGGTTATTGGGACCAGGGCTTTCCTGAGAGGCTTCTTCTTTGTTAATTGAGTGGCGGGAGGCAGCTACATTATGATGATCGCAGCCTGGAGAGGGACTCTG